>JAYUJS010000301.1:0-3021 GCA_043765095.1 Ferruginibacter sp. | reverse complement strand
TATTATGCTTCTTACGAAGATGCTATGTTAAGCGGAAAAATAAAATCTATAGGCAATCTTAATTTTACTTATTACATGCCTTATGAAGACGAAATTTTGCGAGGAAAAATAAAATCAATTGGTTCTAATGCAATTGCTTTTTTCAATTCGTTTGATAATGTTACTTTGAAGGGTAAACTTCGCTCTGTTAGTGCCACTCAACTCAATTATTATTCCTCTTTTGATGATAAAGCTTTTCAAGGAAAAATAAAAAGTATTGGCTCCGTTTCTTTTACTTATTATTCATCTTTTGAAACACAATATGCTGGTGCAATGAAGACGGGCAGTATGCAGCAAAATGTAAATGGTATCAACTACTGCATTAGGTAATTATTTTAGTTAACCAATTTTATTTTAAATAGAAATAAATATGGCTGGGGACAAACCACTCCAAAAGAATGGCAACTATTTATAAGCAACTATTTTTAGGTAAAATTATTAGCGACTATGCTAGTAAAAAATGCTACGCTTGCTTGGAAGAAATTATTGGGATTAAGAAGCACTCAGCGAAATACTAGCCATCATATTTGCAGCTTGCAACAGCGGAGCTGTAGATGCAATCCGCAGCGAAACCTTTCCTCAAACTAATAAACCAACCAACCACTAATCTCTTTTAAAAATATTCAACATACTACTTTTTTCCAAACCTTCTATATCGCTAAGGTCAAGCTCAAGTGCCCTTGTACTTATAAATATTTCTGCAAGAGAGATTAATAACGAAGCTATAAGTGCAAGAATACTTAGTACAAATAATACATGAGCTACATTCATATTGCCTCTAAAAATAAAATACATACAAATAATGCAACAAAGAAAACTGCCTACACCAAGCGCTTGCATATTGCGTATCATATTTAGTCTTCGGCGAAGGTTTTTTATCTGCAAAAAAATAATTTCTTTGTTGCTACCTCTATTGTATTCTTCATGCAAAGTTCTTACCCTTGTGGCTATTGCAAAAAAACGATTGGTGTAAGCCAGCATTAATAAACTAATGGCAGGAAAAAGTAGTGCAGGTGTGTTGATAGATATTTCGTTCATGCAAGTAAAGGTACAAATCAAAAAATAATTTATTCCCAAATATCAGAAAAGTCAACTTTTGCTTTACAACCATCTTTATCTATAAAATACGTTTAACCTACCCTACACTTTCCCATTATGGCAATAAACTCCAATTCACTCGAGTTTTTAAGCAACTCAATCCGCTCTAATTGCGATTTTCTTACCATCATAATCTGCATTTTTATTAAAAAAAATATAGCTTTATAGTTATAAACCAAGTACCATTTATCTATAGCTATTTACAATTATCACAATAATAAGTTTTCAAAAAGAAATAATAAAAATACAATTATTATCATATTTTAAACGCCAAAAGCACTCTTTTTTTGCAACCAGAAATGAGGCATTTAAAAAGAAAAAATACCTGCACCGTAAGTCTATTTCCCAATTAGCTTTAATCTAACCGTTAAGAATGGTAGCAAATACAACCTCTTCATATATCTGCCAAACGGCTTATTCAGATATATATTAATCAAAACCAATAATTTAACAATTTTACAATTCAACAATTCCTTCTCTCTCTTGCTATCCCACAATAAACCCGTACTTTTGCAGCCTCAAAAACAAGCTATAGGTAATTTATAGCACTAATAAAGTACAAATGAATATTCGCAACATCGCAATTATTGCCCACGTAGATCACGGAAAAACCACTTTGGTCGACAAAATTTTACACTCCACAAAAGTATTTAGAGACAACCAAGATACAGGAGATTTAATAATGGATAGCAACGACCTTGAAAGAGAGCGTGGCATTACTATTTTTAGCAAAAATGCTGCGGTAGTATATGCTGACCATAAAATAAATGTGATAGATACACCAGGCCATAGTGACTTTGGCGGTGAGGTAGAGCGTGTATTAAAAATGGCGGATGGTGTAGTTTTATTGGTAGATGCGTTTGAAGGGCCAATGCCACAAACACGTTTCGTATTGCAAAAAGCACTAGCGTTGGGTTTAAAACCAATTGTAGTTATTAATAAAGTAGACAAAGAAAACTGCCGTCCAGATGAAGTACACGATGCTGTTTTTGAGTTATTTTTTAACCTAGATGCTACAGAAGAGCAATTGGATTTCCCTACATTTTATGGTTCGGGTAAAAACGGTTGGTTTAATGATTCATTAACACAAATTGATAATATTTTTCCTTTATTGGATGGTGTTATTAAATATGTACCAGCACCAAAAGTAAACGAGGGGTATTTGCAAATGCAGATTACCTCTTTGGACTATTCTTCTTTCCTTGGGCGTATAGCCGTAGGTAAAGTAGCAAGGGGTGTAGTAAAAGAAAGCCAGCAAATAGCATTGATGCAAGCCGATGGTAGCATCAAAAAAATGAAAATAAAAGAGCTATATGTTTTTGAAGGCATGGGCAAAAAGAAAGTAACAGAAGTAATAGCAGGCGATATTTGTGCGGTAGTAGGTTTAGAAGAATTTAACATTGGCGATACCATTGCAGATGCAGAAAACCCTGAAGCATTGCCATTAATTAGTGTTGATGAGCCTACGATGAGTATGTTGTTCAGCATTAACAACTCACCATTTTTTGGTAAGGAAGGTAAGTTTGTAACGAGCCGCCATCTGAGAGATAGATTGATGAAGGAAACAGAAAAAAACCTTGCATTGCGTGTAGAAGATACTGACGGTGCAGATAGTTTCTTAGTGTTTGGTAGAGGCATTCTTCACTTGGGTATCTTAATAGAAACCATGCGTAGAGAAGGTTTTGAGCTTACGGTAGGCCAGCCTCAAGTATTAATAAAACAAATAGATGGCGCTAAAAATGAGCCATACGAAAACTTGGTAGTAGATGTACCTGCTGATTATAGCGGTAAAGTAATTGACCTTGTAACACAGCGCAAAGGCGAAATGTTGATTATGGAAACCAAAGGTACTATGCAACATTTGGAGTTTGATATACCATCTCG
>JAYUJS010000300.1:0-3024 GCA_043765095.1 Ferruginibacter sp. | reverse complement strand
GTGTATGCGGTGCTTCTCCATTATGAAAGCCATTGGTACCAGCACTATCCACCACCCAATTTAATTGATGCTCTTTTGCTTTTTGTTGTAAAATTCCTTCTGCTATTGGGCTTCTACAAATATTACCAAGGCAAACCATCAGTATTTTCATTTGGCAAATATAAATATGATATATAAAATAAGCAGCTATGTTTTTACAAACGGAAAGAAAGGCTTGTTTTGTGGTGAGCTAGAATTGTTTGGGCGGTTTAGCTGCGTTTAATAATTGGGCTTTAGTTGGGGCTGTCTGTAGTAGTGCCGCAGGTAAGCTTACAATATTTAAAAGCGCATTTGTTGCGGCAGCTACTACTGCCCATCCCCCCGCTTTTGTACAATAATTCTTTTTTTAGCTTTTATTATGCATTCGATTATATATCCAATACTTTCATGGGTTTCACCCATGGCTATTAAAGGTAAACCCCGTGGGTTTTGTAAATGTATTATAGAATAATTCTTTTAGCATTTTACAAATTATTAAGCTCTATTATTCAAATTTAATTACAGAATAAATATTCTCCAACCCTTAACCGATTTATGGATTTTCATCACCCCTTGCATCTTATAACTAAACGGCCGTTTTTAATTTATTTTCTCCCCATTATTAAAACTATTTATTATGAAAACAGATGCAATTTTAAAAGCCGATATACTAGATATTATTTTTGAAAATAAAAATAAAAACTATGGTGCATACTCACTAAGAAAATTTTATAACAATAGACTGTACAAGGCTTTGGGGTTGATGGGGCTACTTGTAGTACTATTGTCTTCCTTTACATTTTTTGTAAAAAAAGAAACAATGTTAATAGCAAGAGAATATCCTAATGATGTAGTTTTGGCTGAACCACCAGTAGATAAAATTAAACCAGAAAAGCCAAAAGTATTAGAAACAAAACAACCCGAAGCAACAGTAGCAAAAAAAGGTGCTTCACAAATTTTTACAATACCAGTTATTAAAGAAAACAATACAAATATAAAACCAATTGAAGGATTACTACCCGAAACACTAATTGATGATGAAGATAGAAAAGGGGACGGAAAAATACCAAAAGTGGTAATACCTAATTTGCCAAAAGGAGTAGACAGCGTTACAAAAGCTACTGTTGTAAAAGTAATAGATAGAGACGTAATTGTAGATGCCCCCGAGGTAATGCCCACCTACCCAGGCGGTGTGGAAGCACTTAGAAAATATTTAGAAAAAAATTTAGTGAACCCAGCAGAAATTGAAGGTGGAGAAACTATTACCGTTAAAGTACGTTTTGTAGTTGGCTATGATGGTATATTAAAAGATTTAGAAATAATTGAAGATGGTGGAGCATCTTATAACAACGAAGTATTAAGAGTAGTAAAAAAGATGAAACCATGGATACCGGGCAAAACAAAAGGTGAAAATGTGTCTGTTTATTATAGCATTCCAATAAAGTTTACAACCACAAACTAGTTTGCTCAATATTTATCATTAATTTGCTATTTCTAAATCAATGTTGTTAAGTATAATTTTTGCAGATGGTGAATAAATTAAATTAATAACATTGAACACTAAATTTTTATAAGATGGCACTTGAAGAGTTTGAAAAAGAAAATAATATAAGTAACAGAGATAAAGGAATTATACGCATGATAAGTATTACAAATTATGTAATGGGTTTTATGATTGTATGTGCAGGGTTTTTATTTCTTTTTCCGCCGAAAGCAATACAACCAAAAATAGATTTATATGACCCTGCTATGATAAAACTTATGGCAGTAGTGTGCTTTATTTATGGAGGCTTTAGAATTTTTAGAGGATACAAAAAAAATTATTTTAGAGAGGGATAATATGTATACAAAAATAATTTTTCAACAATTCATTTTGTTTGTGCTTGCAGCTACTTTACTACAAGCTTGTAATCAAAAAATAAAAGGAGTGCCAATTACCGATACTCCAATAAGTGGGAGTATAAATATTAGTGTAGATGAATCTTTTGAGCCCGTAATAAAAGAGCAGATAAAAATGTATGAAACATCTTTTCCAAACACTAAAATAAATGCATTATATAAAACAGAATCTGAGTGTTTAAAAGATTTTTTTAATGATAGTGCAACTAGATTGGTAATTGTAACTCGTGGGCTTACAGATGCAGAAGATAAGTATATGACGGCAAAAGTAGGATTTAACCCAGGCTGGCAAGAAGTAGCTACAGATGCGATAGCGGTAGTTGTGAATAAGAAAAGTGTAGATTCTTTTTTCACATTAAATGATTTACAACAAACATTGCAAGGTAAAATAAATAAAAATAAAACAATTGTTTTTGATGGTTTAAAGCAAACTAGCACGGTACGTTTTATACAAGACTCTGTACTAAAAGGAATGCCAATAGATACCTCGGTTGTAAAAGCCGTAAAAAATAGTGATGAAGTGCTTGACTATATTGCAACACATGAAAATGCAATAGGTTTTGTTGGTATTAATAGAATTGGTAATCCAGAAGACTATGCACAACTAGAAATATTAAAAAAAATAAAAATTTCTTTAATACAATGTGATTTGTGCCAGTATAAACCTTTTATATTACCTACACAGCAAAGCATTTTAAATAGGCGCTATCCATTGGTACGAGGTTTGCATTATATTGTAAAAGAAAGTTACAAAGGCTTGGGTAATGGATTTGCAACCTTTTTACAATACGAAAGAGGGCAACTAATTTTTAAAAGAGCCTATTTAGGCCCCATTATGAATTTTAATGTACGTAATGTTAATTTAAACGAAAAACTACCAAAAGATTAATTATTTTAATTTTATTTGAAACTATTTTATTAAAATTGTATTTCTAATTATAACTTGAACATATGAGAAAAATGAAAACCCTAGTGATGATTTTAGTAGCTGCAATGTTTGCAGGTAAATTGATTGCACAAACAATAGAAGATGGTAAAAAGTTTTTATACTATGAAAGATTTAAAAGTGCAAAAGAAGTGTTTCAAAAATTATCAGCGCTCAACCCA
>JAYUJS010000299.1:0-8289 GCA_043765095.1 Ferruginibacter sp. | reverse complement strand
TGAAAAAGGGAGTTAAAATTCATATCCACGATATTTTCAATTTATTTGAATATCCAGAGGAATGGGTAATAAATCAAAGGAGAAATTGGAATGAAATTTATTTTGTACAATCTTTTTTGATGTATAATAGCCATTTTAAAATAATTGCTTTTAATACATATTTGGAAGAAAAATATACAAAATGGTTTGAAGAAAATATGCCACTCTGCTTAAAAGATAGAGGAGGAAGTATTTGGTTAGAAAAAATATCGTAACATTATTTTTTATTCTTAAACATAGATTTTATTTCTTCTAAAAAACTACATAATTATTTCCCCAATTTAAATGGACTAAGATTTATCGCTGCCTTCGCAGTTATTATTCATCATATAGAACAAACAAAGTTTTTATACGGAGAAAAAAATATGTTTGAGCACCCTACTATTTTGTTACTTGGCTCGTTAGGTGTTACACTTTTTTTTGTACTTAGTGGTTTTTTAATAACTTATTTATTGATAAACGAAAAAGAAAGTACTGGTACTGTACAAATAAAAAAGTTTTATGTAAGAAGAGTTTTAAGAATTTGGCCACTTTATTTTCTTATTATTATCCTTGGGTTGTTTATTTTTCCTTTTATACCTTTTTTTAATTTTCCAGTTTGGTCTGCTAATATTTTTATGGGATATGGAGCTAAAATTATATTGTTTCTGTTAATCCTTCCCAATGTTTGTTTAATAATTTACCCTGCAATGCCTTTTATGAAACAGACATGGTCGATAGGGGTAGAGGAGCAATTTTATTTAATATGGCCAGTTATAATAAAATATACTAAAAATTATTTAAAACCTTTATTGTTCATCGCCATTTTCTTTTTTTTTATAACAGGTTTTCTTTTTTGGGTAACGAACAAGTATTTTATGAATGGTAATAGTTTTTTACCAATGCTCAATTTTTTAAAGCAATATTTTTTATCGTTTCGTGTAGGCTGTATGGCTATTGGTGGTATTGCAGCATATATTGTTTATTTTAAAAAAGAAAGCGTCTTAAAAATAATTTGTTTACCCTTATTTCAATATTTTTTATACGCAATATTGATATTTTTTCTTTATAATGGTATAAGCGTAAAGTATTTTCAAAATGAGTTTTACTCATGCATGTTCGCAGTTATTATTATAAATTTGGCATATAATAAAAAAACGGTATTGTCATTATCTCACAAACTGTTTGAGTTTTTAGGAAAAATATCTTACGGAATATATATGTATCATCCTATCTGCATTTTTGTAATCTATAAAATAGCTAAATATTTTTTTGGAAATATGAATAGTATTTTATCAAACATATTTTTGTACCTTTTCACCATAACATTTACCATCACAATTTCTTTTTTATCGTTCAAGTATATGGAATCTTATTTTTTAAAATTCAAACATAGGTTTACTATTGTTTGATAATACTATAATGCAGTTACCCAAAATAACCATCATTACTCCCTCCTATAATCAAGGGCAATATTTAGAACAAACAATTTTAAGTATTATTTCTCAAGGTTACGAAAACTTAGAATATATAATAATAGATGGAGGAAGCACAGATAATTCAGTAGACATTATTAAAAAATATCAGCATTATCTATATTATTGGATATCTGAAAAAGATAATGGACAAAGTGATGCAATACAAAAAGGGTTAAGTAAAGCAACAGGGGATATATTTAATTGGATAAACAGTGATGATTACTTAGAGCCTAATGCATTAGCTGCCATTGCAAAAGCATTTTTAAAAAATCCTACAAAGAGAATAATTTGTGGCTACACACATTGCTTTTACGATGAAGATGGTAGCGAAAGCCATACATATAGAATGGGTATACGAAAAACAGTAGCTGAAACTATTATGAATGTAGAAATGAACCAACCAGGTTCATTTTATAGTTTAAATACAATTAGTGAACTTGGTGGTTTGAATGTATCGCTGAGGTATGTTTTTGATGGAGAACTGTGGTTTAGATTTTTATGTAAATATGGTTTGGATGCTGTTGGGTTTACAGATGTTTTGCTTGCACATTTTAGATTGCACAAAACATCAAAATCTGTAGGCGATGGCTTTTTTGAATTTTATAAAGAGTTTTTAAATATTCATTTGTTTATAGCCGAGCAGATGCAATTGCCTCCATTATTTGTTGCGTATTTGAAGCATGAGCAATATATAAGCAGATATGTAAATGCTGTATGGGATTTTCAGATGCTTGAAAAAGATAATATGTATAATTTTTTTGCCAATAAATATAAATACTTGTTGTACAAGGATAGAGCCTATAATGATGCAAAGACTGGGTTAAAGGAGTCTTTTAAAAATAGAATCTTTACAGACTGGAAACAACAGATTTTTTTAGGAATGAAATTATTAATGCCTAAAAGAATTTTAAATGCCATCAGAGATATAAAAAATAGATGATACAAAAATTAAAAACATCTATGGGTAAGTGGGATAATCTTTCTTTTAGATTAGCAAATAAATTCTCAAAAATAAAACTAATTGAAAAAGATAATATAAAAGATGTACCTATTATCATTAATAATTATAATAGATTAGAATATTTGCAAATGCAAATTAAATGGTTAGAAAAAGCAGGTTGTAAAAATATATTTATAATAGATAATGCCAGCACTTACCCTCCGCTATTAGAATTTTATAAGAAAATAAATTATAAAGTTTATTTACTAGATAAAAACATTGGTTTTTTAGCACTTTGGAAAACAGTAATTTTTCAAAAATTTATGCATTCGTATTATGTTTATACAGATCCAGATATTTTGCCAAAAGATACTTGCCCAGTTAATGTATTATCTTATTTTTTTGAAATTTTGCTAAAATATAATGATATAAAAAAAGTTGGCTTTGGGTTAGTAATTGATGATTTGCCAGATTTTTATTCACCTAAAGAAAAAGTTAAAAATTGGGAGCGACAATTTTGGGAAAATGAAATTGAGCCTAATTTATTCAATGCTGCTATAGATACAACATTTGCTTTGTACAAACCTTATGTAAAAGGAGGTGCTGAGCTAAATGCCATTCGTACAGGAGAACCATACACAGCAAGGCATTTGAGCTGGTACATTGATTCAAATAACCTTACAGAAGAAGAGAATTATTATGTAAAAACTGCAAACTCTTCTAGCTCTTGGACAAATATATTGTTAGGTAAAGTTGGGAATAACGATTATTAGTTTTATATGTTAGCAATAGTAATACCAGCATTCAAAGTAAAATTTTTATCAAGAACATTAGCATCATTATGTGTTCAAACTAATAAAAATTTTAATGTTTATGTGGGAGATGATAACAGTACTGATGATATTGAAAATTGTGTAAACTTATTTAAAGACAAACTAAATTTAAAGTATAAAAAATTTGAAGAAAATTTAGGTGGTAAATCTTTAACCTCCCACTGGCAACGTTGTATAGATATGGTGGTTGATGAAGAATGGTTATGGTTATTGCCTGATGACGATACTGCATCTTTAGAATGTGTAGATTCTTTTTATAAAGAACTAGAGAAAGATACAGCAAAAAAAAAGTTATTTCGATTTCAAACAAATCATATAAATGAGGATGACGTTTTACTAAATCACACAAACCCTTGTCCGCCACTTGAGAGTAATGTTGATTTTCTAATAAAGAAATTGCAGTTTGAAAGAAATAGCTCATTAGCTGAATATATATTTTCTAAAGAAGCTTTCATAAGCTATGGAGGATTTGTAGATTTGCCACTAGCGTGGGGTAGCGATGATTTGTTATGGATAAAACTATCACAAGAAAATGATATAGTTACTTTACCAATGGGTAAGGTTAGTTTAAGACAAAGTGACTTGAATATATCTAACAATAATACATCTTACACAAATATAAAATTTGAGGCAAAATATGAATATCTTTTGTTTCTAATGAGGGATAAAGATTTTATGAAAAAATTATTAGAAAAATATGAAATAACAGATTTTATAAAAGTTATTACTAATCATCTTTTTTTTGAATATCGTAGCCATCAATTACAATTTTCTTTTTCTATGATTTTACAATATGCATCATTAAATAATAAAATAATTGGAGGGGGATTTTTAAAAAATATCTATAGAATTATAAAATTTAAAATAAGTAATGCCCAATCTTAAAGGAAAAGACATTGCTGTTTTAATAATCTTTTTTAATAAAATATCTGAAACAATAAAATGTATAGATAGTTTTATTCCTTCTGCAATAAATATTTATGTATTAAATAATGGCTCTGATAAAAGAAATTGGGAAATATTAAAATTTCAATATGGAGGCAATCAATCTTTGATTTTTATACACTCAGATGAAAATTTAGGGCCTTCAAAAGGTAGAAATAAATTAATAGAGGCATCAAATGAAGATTGGTTGTTTTTTGTAGATAATGACATTACTATTGAACCACAAAATGATTGGTTACAAATTTTGTATGATTTTATAAAAGATAATACTGAAGCAGCAATAATTTGCCCAAATCTTTTTAATGTACATGAAGATGAATTTGTACGGCATCCTAAATTTTTTAAAAGTAATAATGAAATATTTGTAACAGAAAATTATGAAGGGGTTACAAATTATTTTCCATCAGGTGCCTCAATTATTAATAGGAATGTATTTATGGAGCATGGATTATTTGATGAAAAACTTTTTGGATTTGAAGATTATGAATATGCCATTAGAGTTTTATGTAGTTCTGAAAAGCAAGTAGTAGTTTTTAATTTAAATACTGTTATACTAAGGCACGACCATAAACTTCAAGTGTTTAAAATAGATAAAAACGCCGTAAAAGCAAGGTATAATGTGGAAAAACTTAAATGTAGTTTTAAGTGGATTGAAGAAAAGCATCAAATAAAGTTTGACCATAATTGGGAGTGGTGGAGTAAGAAGCAAGTTTTAGATATGACAGGTAAAACTATATTTCAAAAAGTAAAAAAATTTTTAAGAAATATTTGTATTAGTGAGTAAGGAAAAATTAAATATAGCATTAATAACTTTTGAATTTCCTCCTTATAATGCAATTGGAGGAATTGGTTCATATTTTTTTAATTTAGCTAATTTGCTTGGTAACTATGGGCACAAAGTTTTTGTGTTTTCTTGCACAAATAAGGAACCAACGCTTGCTTTTATTAAAAATGAAAACTATGAAAACTATTTAATTTTAGCATTAAGTAATAATCAATTTAGAAAGGAGGTAACTAAAGTTTTCTCTGATTTTTTGTTGGAACATAAAATTGATGTAATAGAAAGCCCTGAAGTAGGTGCATGTGCATTGGATATTAAAAATAAGTATCCCCATATTCCTTTAATTGTTAAAATGCATACTCCTGGTGTTTTAATTACCAAAGTTTACAATTCCTATCATACCTTTTTTAAAAAAATACGTTATGTACTTGGTTCATTAAGAAAAGGAAAGTTAGATTTAGGCTTTTGGGCTACTTCTGATAAGAATATGGAAAATGATGATGAATATATTATTTGCAAAAAAGCTGATGTGCTATTATCACCATCAAATGCATTAAAAAAATGGGCAATTAAATTTTGGAAATTTCAAGAAAATAAAATTACTGTAATTGCAAATCCTTTCTTTCTTTTTTCTAAACATCAAACTAATGCTATAAAAAGAGATAGTAAAATTATATGCTTCGTAGGTAAACTTACTATATTAAAAGGAATAGTTGTACTTACAGCATCTATAAAAAAAATTGTTGAACAATATCCAGAATACCGCTTTAAAATAGTGGGAAGGGATGAATTAATTTCTAAAGAAATACCATCAGCAAAATCATGGATGATAAATACCTTGGGGGAATCTGCTAAAAAAGTAGATTTTTTAGGAGCACTTAATGGAGATGAAGTAAGGAATGTTTTTGAAACTTCCGATATCTGTTTAGTTCCCAGTCTTTGGGAAAACTATCCAACAGTTATTCTTGAAGCCATAGTAGCGGGTTGCCCAGTAATAGCTTCAAATAGGGGCGGAATGCCAGAAATTATTGAGCATAAAAAAACAGGATTGTTATTTTCTGCTACATCCTCTAATGATTTAACTGAAAAAATAAAATTAATCATTGAACATAAAAATTTCGGTTTTGAATTAGCCAAAAACGCACAGGTAATGGTGCTAAATAATATTGATGTACAAAAAAATATACTAAATGTTTATGAACAATTTCAAAAACATAATTGTAATAATTAAACAAAAAAATGGATAAAATTGCACTTATAATTCCATGTTACAACGAGGGTCTAACTATTAAAAAGGTAATAAATGATTTTAAGTTATCATTGCCTGAAGCAGTTATATATGTATACGATAATAACTCCACTGATAATACTTTTAGCGAAGCATTATCTACTGGGGCGGTAGTAAAAAAAGAGAGACTGCAAGGTAAAGGGAATGTGCTAAGACGAGCCTTAAGGGAGGTTGATGCAGAGTGTTACCTTATGGTAGATGGTGATGATACCTATCCACCAGAAAATGCAAGGGATTTATGCAATTTTATTTTGCAAGAAGGTTACGAAATGTCAATTGGAGATAGACTAGGCTCTAATTATTTTACGGTAAATAAAAGGTTGGGACACAATTTTGGAAATTCTTTAATAAGGAACTCAATAAATTTTCTTTTTAAATCAAAAATTACAGATGTGCTTACTGGTTACAGAGCTATGAGTTTTCAGTTTGCAAAATCATTACCTGTATTATCTAAAGGTTTTGAGATAGAAACAGAGTTAACTATACATGCTTTAGATAAACGACTTATTTATAAAAGCATTCCAATCAATTATCAAAACAGACCTGATGGGAGTTTTTCAAAGCTCAATACATTTAAAGATGGCTTTAAAGTAATTATAACAGTTTTTAATTTATTTAAAAATTATAGACCTTTATTATTTTTCTCAATTGTAAGTTTACTGTTACTTTTAATTTCTACTATTTTATTTTATCCTGTTTTTATTGAGTATTTAAATACAGGTCTTGTGCCAAGGTTTCCTACTTTAATTTTAAGTTTTATTCTAATACTTATTGCAGTTAATTCTTTCTTGATTGGCTTAAATTTAGACTCATTAGTAAATAACGAAAGAAGAGAATTTGAATTTCGATTGCACCAACTAAAGTACATAAAGCAAAATAATACATGAGTAATAATATTTATTTTAATATTATAAAAAGAGTTAAACAAAAAAGTACAATACTATTTATTGTACCATTTTTTATTTTGTTGTTTTATTATTTTGCTTTTTACCCTGGCTGCACCTCCACAGATTCTTATGCTTATCAGACTTATTTTAATGACCATCATCCCCTTTTTTTTTTAATATATTTAAGAGTAATAAAATTTATTTTTTTTGGCTTTGACGGTTATATTTTAATGAACCTATTATTATATTCCCTATTACTTGCAAGGCTATTAGTTTTTTTCTTAAATAATGGAAGTAATTTTTGGGTTTTGTTAATGTTTTCAATCGTTTTCTCAATTGTGCCATCTATTGGGTTTATGATGGTTACTTACTGGAAAGATATACTCTATGGCATATCTATTTTTTATTTTTCATACATACTTATTTATTACACCAAAACAATAAAAGAGAATAACAACCCTAATAAATATATTTTTTTTGAGTTATTTATTGCAACACTTTTCATTATAGGCACTAGGCATAATGGTATAGCAGTTGTACTATTTTCTTTTTTTGTGCTATTTTTTAGTTTTAAAAAAATAAGGAATAAACTTCTATTTATACTTTCGATGGCTTTTCTAGTAAATTACTTTTTTATATTTATGGCATTTCAATTTGGAGGTGCAAAAAAAACTTGGATGAGTTTTGATCATTTACTTGTAAAGCACTTATCAACTTTTTTACATGAAAAAAAATTAGACGAAGAAGGTAAAAAAGTATTAGCCAAAATTATGCCTATAGATTCTTTTGAAACTCAATTTAGTTATTATTCTCATGATGGATATGCATTTGGCAACAACGGCAATGAATATAGAGAAAATGTGAAATCACTAAAATCAGAAATACGAAATGCTTTTTTTAGGAGTGTAAAAAACAATCCAACTACTTTTTTTAAATCTGAATTTATGATGACAGAATTAATTTGGTCACCTATTCCACTTAAAGGCAGTTTTAGAAATACTTATTGTAGTGATTGTGGGGTTGGTAAATTTTCAGCTTTAAATAATCTAATGAAAAAAATAGTATTTAACAGTAACAGAATAGACAAACCTTTTTACACAAGACTTATTTTTTGGTCTG
>JAYUJS010000298.1:0-1066 GCA_043765095.1 Ferruginibacter sp. | reverse complement strand
CATGTAAGATTACTAATATTGAAAGAGATAAAAGTAATTGTGCCACTTTTAAACCTACACTGCCCCAATTAATTGTTAGAAATTCCATAGAAAGTATTTAGTATTTAGACTAGAGATATCAAATTTTTAGAACTTTAAGTTTGAACATTCAGCCGATCCTTTACATTTTTATTACTGATGCTGCAAAGTTACGTGCCTCTCCGTCGGTTTCAAAATATTCATCCAAAGTAGGATTTTCTATAAATGATATTTTTTCCATTGTTTTTTCTACTACAGCTGTAATATCCAAAAAACCAATTCTGTTTTTCAAAAAAGCCCATACTGCTATTTCATTGGCAGCATTAAGCACACAAGGTTTATTACCGCCAGCTTTAAGTGCTTCAATTGACAGGCCTAAATTTCTAAAAGTTTTATAATCTGGCTCTTCAAAAGTAAGGCTGGCATATTTTTTAAAATCAAACCGTGGAAAATCATTTTTTAAACGCACCGGGTAACCCAATGCATATTGAATAGGTAGTTTCATATCTGGCAAGCCCATTTGTGCTTTCATACTTCCATCTTCAAACTGCACAAGGCTATGCACAATACTTTGCGGGTGCACAACAACCTCTATTTGCTCTGGCTTTAAATTAAACAACCATTTAGCTTCTATCATTTCTAGCCCTTTATTCATAAGCGTTGCGGAATCAATAGATATTTTTGCACCCATGCTCCAATTAGGATGTTGCAGCGCATGGTCACGCTTTACATTTACTAAAAAATTAGGTTTTTTACCTAAAAACGGCCCTCCACTTGCAGTAAGTATTATTTTTTCTATTGGGTTGCGTGCTTCGCCAACCAAACATTGAAAAATAGCAGAATGCTCACTATCTACAGGAATTATTGGAGAACGAAATTGTAAAGCTTGTTGCATTACAATATCTCCTGCTACTACCAAAGTTTCTTTATTGGCAAGCGCTATTACCTTACCTTTTTTAACTGCTTTTAATGTAGGGCGCAATCCTGCAAAGCCTACAATTGCAGTTAAAATTACATCGTAAGTATCAAAATCTGCCACTTCTTCTAA
>JAYUJS010000297.1:0-1068 GCA_043765095.1 Ferruginibacter sp. | reverse complement strand
ATAATGCTGCTATGAGAACAGCTATTGATAGCCTTATTTATCCAAATGTATATAGCCAAGTATATGCACAGGTTTATCCTGTAGTATATCAAAATGTTTACAATGCTGCCATTGCACTTATGCTAACACCTGCTCAAGCTACCGCATTTGCAACTGCAAATTCACCAGCAATAGCTGCTACAAATTCATTACCAATAGCTCATAGTAACTCTACTGCATTGGCGTCAAGCCCTACTACTTTTAGTTTATTACCGGTTTCGGCTGTAAAAGGATTATTAGCTTATCATTTTTTAGCAAGCAATAGTTCAGGTAGTATTAAACCAGATATTAGATTTTTCTCCGTTAATTCTCCAACTACACCCAAGTTTATAAAAACACTTGTTAATGGAAGTTTAGCTGCTCACCCTGGTATAAATGCGGTTGCTACTTTTGCAGGACCTACACCTACATCTGTCAAACTTACAGGTTTTGGTATTTTAAAGGAAGGTTGGGGTTCTACCATTCCTGTTAATCCTGCTCCATACACTGGTGCTGCTGCTAATGTAATAGCAGCTGATAGGCATGGTGTAAATGGTGTTTATCATATTATAGATAGAGTTTTGTTACCTCAATAAAATTTTAATAAATTTATTAAAAGGGCTTCCAAATTTGGAGGCTCTTTTTAATTATAAGCCTTTATTTGTAAAGCTTTTTTTAAAATAATAAGCGGCGTAAAAATAAAAGGACGATAATTGTATCATCAAAATAATAATTTTTAAACCCAGTACAATAAAATATATTTTTTTTGAAAAATTTATTAAAATGAAATATTAATACCAATAATTTTATACTTTAACAGTATTTACAGCTGCATTTATAATATACCAGCCCCTTTTTACTCTAGCAAAAATAGGCTTGCAACCACGCACACCTGCATGGCTTACTTCGTTGCCTGCCAATACGCTATTTATATAACTACGATTTTTTCTGTAAACTGGTAAAATCTCATCTGGTATTAATGCTGCCATGGCTGTAATATCATCTATACTAAATGCACCTACAATTAGCGATGGTTTATTAAGTGAGGGC
>JAYUJS010000296.1:0-1073 GCA_043765095.1 Ferruginibacter sp. | reverse complement strand
AGCCCGTATTATTAGTTCCATTTATTACCATCATATTTATTCCAAATGCATTTTCTGTACCAATTACTGGTAGTGCTCCACCAGTATTTACACCTTGTGTAGCACCAATAAAATTATTGTTAGTATAAGTCTCGGTTGAGGTCTCTCTATTAAAAACAATTAATTTATTTGTAGCACTATTATCACTAAAAAAAACTTGTTTAAGATTATTAGGGTTTAAAGCAATAGAACCAATGTACATAGCTAAATCATTTGTATTACTATTAGTTCTTTGCCATTGGTATGCACCAGTAGATGTATTTAGGTATTGTTGATTTAATCCTTGTAAACTTTGCACATCATCACTTACCAAAAGAGGTATAGTAGCATTAAAATTAGTTTGGGCTTGGCATAATTGTAAGCAGCGCAATGCATACATTACTAATAAAAATTTTTTCACAGGTGACGTTTAGGATTTAACGAAATAATGAGATGAAATTAAATTTTTTTAAAGTTGTTTACTGTAGTTGCAAAAAGTAAATAACTTGTAGTTTTGCAACAATGAAAGAGTAGTTATAATAAAAATATTAATTGTAAAAAAATGTAAAAATTTAAATAAGTAATATCAGATATTATAAAAAAACTAAATTTTATCACTTGTAAGTAATCTTTTATAAATTTCAAATAAAAGTTATTTGATTTTGTTTTTTTGTAGTAAAAAAGCTACAAAATTTTAAATGACCATATCATAACTTTTGGTTATTGTTATTTGAACATTTTAGAGAATATATTTTTTTATAAAAAAAATATATAAAAACTTACCTAAAAAATAAGCGCTTAATTAAATAACATTAAAAAATAAATTTTCCATAGGTTAAACGTACTTTACAGTAAAAAATTTATTGTATGAAATATGTTCAATTTTTGCTGTTTTTTTGTTTTTGTAAAAATACCTTTAGCCAAACCCTTAATCAGCTAAACAAACACCGTATAACCCTCCCCAATGGGTGGAGCCTCACCCCCGTAGGCAAGAGTTTGCCATTGGGAGATTTACCCTTAAATATTGCTGTAAGCAAAAGCGGAAAATACATGGC
>JAYUJS010000295.1:0-1074 GCA_043765095.1 Ferruginibacter sp. | reverse complement strand
TTTATAAAGCATTTATTATACTCTAAACTTTTTATCATTTGCCTTTTATCAAAAGTTGAAAATAGATAATAAAAAAATAATGTCTAACAAAAGATTTTATATTTTGCATAATTGAAAAAACTAAAATCTAAAACATTAAATTGCCTCATTAAAAAATTTAACAATGCCACAATCAAAAATTGCAGGTATAGGAATGTATGTGCCTGAAAATATTGTAACAAATAACGACCTCACTGCTTATATAGAAACTAGTGACGAATGGATACAAGAGCGCACAGGTATAAAGGAGCGCAGGTATGCACATCGTACTAATGAAACTACAACTACCATGGCTGTAAATGCTGCTCATATTGCTTTACAGCGTGCTGGCATTACTGCACAAGAGGTAGATTTTATAATTTTTGCAACCCTTAGCCCTGACTATTATTTCCCCGGCTGTGGCGTTTTATTGCAACGAGAAATGAAGATGAAAGAAATTGGCGCATTAGATATTCGTAACCAATGCAGTGGTTTTGTGTATGCTGTTTCTATTGCAGACCAGTTTATAAAAACAGGTATGTACAAAAATATTTTGGTAGTAGGAAGCGAAAAACATTCTTTTGGGCTTGATTTTAGTACTCGTGGTAGAAATGTATCTGTAATATTTGGTGATGGCGCAGGTGCAGTAGTAATGCAGCCTACGGAAGCAAATGGTATACTAAGTACACATTTACATAGCGATGGTGAAAGCGCAGAAATATTAGCAATGTGTAACCCTGGTACACATGCTAACCATTGGGTAAAGGAGCCAGTAGCCACTTTTGATGATGCCCCAAGAGGTGAAATGTTTATGAGCCATGCCATGATAGAAAATGCACAAAATTATCCCAATATGGATGGCCCTTCGGTGTTTAAAAAAGCAATCGTAAAATTCCCTGAGGTAATTATGGAAGCACTCGAAAAAAATAATTTAAAAACAAGTGATATAAACATGCTTATACCGCACCAAGCTAATTTACGCATTGCACAATTTGTACAACAAAAATTGCAGCTAAGAAATGACCAAATTTTTAACAACATAGATAAGTATGGCAA
>JAYUJS010000294.1:0-1075 GCA_043765095.1 Ferruginibacter sp. | reverse complement strand
CTTCTGCTTTTATATTCAAATTGCATTTTGCATTATCGCTAAATGATTTAAAAAAATGCATAAACATTTCTGTAGGTATTTCTCCAATTTTTTCTCTAGTAAAAGTAGCATCCCATACCAACCATGGTCTGCCGCAAAAGTCAATACCCACTTGTGCTAAACAATCATCCATTGGTAATAAAAAGCCATATCTTTCTATTCCTTTTTTGCTTCCCAAGGCTTGTAAAAATGTTTCGCCTAGTGTAATTGCTACATCCTCTATTGTATGGTGTTCATCAATATGCAAATCACCTTTTACGTTTACAAACAAATCTATATTCCCATGCTTGGCTATTTGTTCAAGCATGTGGTCAAAAAAACCAAGCCCAGTATTTAAATTACTTTTTCCTGTTCCATCAAGGGTTACTGTTACTTCAATATTGGTTTCATTTGTTTTTCTTACTACCGTTGCTTGCCTCGGTACTGCTTTTAAAAAGCTGTAAATCTCACTCCAATTTGTAGTGCACAAAATAGCATCTTCCGTTTTTTCTTTTGAAATATAAATGGCTTTGCAACCCATATTTTTAGCCAGCTGCACATCCGTCATTCTATCACCAATTACATAAGAATTTACCAAATCATAATTACCTTTTATGTAATGTGTAAGCATGCCTGTACGTGGCTTACGAGTAGGTGCATTATCGGCAGGAAAAGATTTATCAATCAATACTTCTGTAAATTTTATTCCTTCATTTTTAAAAGCTTCTATAATTTTATTTTGTGCAGGCCAAAATGTTTCTTCTGGAAATGATGCAGTACCAAGCCCATCTTGATTAGTTACCATCACCAATTCATAATCCATTTCTTTTGCAATGCTTGATAGGTATTGGAACACAGCAGGGTAGTATTCCAATTTTTCTAAACTATCCAATTGTTTATCAACTGGCGGTTCTATTACCAATGTGCCGTCTCTGTCTATAAATAATACTTTTTTCATTATTACAATTTTCGAAATTAAAAAATATCAGGCTTAGCTTGTCGAAGCCTTTGCCAATAATTTATTTTTTTTATGAGTTTTTTTTAACAAAATTTTCTT
>JAYUJS010000293.1:0-8384 GCA_043765095.1 Ferruginibacter sp. | reverse complement strand
GCTGCCAAAATTTATTTTGAGCAGCCGTTTAATTTTTTGATTATGTATTAATTCAACACACTTGCTTCTATCACAATTTCTACATCTTCTTCCATTTTTATTTTTGTCCAACCACCAAGTACATTTCTTAAATTATGTATGCCTTCTTTTTTTAAAATAGATGCAGCTATAACACTTCTGTAGCCACCAGCGCAATGCACATAAATATTTTCATCTTCTTCAAATTGTGCTAGCTGTGTAATATTGGTCATTTCAGATAAAGGAAGGTTTGACGCATCTTTTAAATGTCCATCTGCAAATTCAGTTTCTCTGCGCACATCCAATACAGTTATATTTGGGTCATGTGGCAGGTCCATTATCAATTCATCTGGCTCCACATCTATTATCATATCTACTTTTTCACCAGCGCTTTTCCAAGCTTCAAAACCACCTTGCAAGCAACCAACCATTTTATCAAAACCTACTCTAGCAAGTCGTATTACAGATTCTTCTTCTTTACCAATCTCTGTAACCAAAATTATTTTTTTATTGAAAGGTAGTAAACTACCAGCCCACTCCGCATACCTACCTTCTAGCCCAATAAAAATAGCACTTGGCACAAAGCCTTGTGTAAAAATATTAGCATGGCGTGTATCTAAAATAATAGCATCTTCTTTTGCCAATATTTTAAATTCCTCAATTGATAATATGGTTGTACCTCTTTTTTTTACTTCATCTATAGCATCATACCCTTTTTGGTTTATAGCAGCATTTACAGCAAAGTAAACCGGTGCAGCATTTAATCCTTCTGTTACCGATTTTATAAAATCTTCTTTATTTTTATATTGAAATGCATGATTGGTTTTCTTTTCTTCGCCAATGGTACTATGTGTATTCGGGCCAAGGCTTTTGCCACAGCTACTGCCCGGGCCATGCGCAGGGTAAACCAGCACATTATCATGTAGTGGAACTATTTTTGTGATTAAGGTCTCATACATAATGCCAGCTAACTCTTCACTACTCATATTTCCACTACTCAAGTCTGGCCTGCCTATATCTCCTACAAATAATGTATCTCCTGTAAAAATTGCATGCGGATTGTTATTTTCATCTTTTAATAAAAAACAACTGCTTTCTAGTGTATGCCCTGGTGTGTGTAATACTTGCAAGGTAATATTACCCAATTTATATTCTTGTAAATTTATGGCATTTTCTATTTTAAAATTAGTTTTTGCGCCAGGTCCAAAAATAATCGGAGCACCAGTTGCTTTACTCAAATCTATATGTCCACTTACAAAATCTGCATGAAAATGTGTTTCAAAAATGTATTTTATGGTTGTATTCCTTTCTTTAGCCAAATTCAAATAAGCATCAATATCTCTCAGTGGGTCTATAATAGCAGCCTCTCCGTTGCTTTCAATATAATACGCTGCTTCACTAATGCATGATGTGTATAATTGTTGTATGTACATAATTTAAAATTTTTTCAGAATGCAAATTTACGTTTTAGATAGTAAAGTTTTATTGGTTTAACATTGTAGACCAATTTTTGAATAAATATTAAATTCAATACTATGTTTAAATAAATTTGATATATAGACATAAAAAAACGGATGAAAATATCATCCGTAAAAAATTTGCAAATCGTTTACCTAAAAATTAAGCAACCAAACTTTCTGTTACACCCGTTATTTGGTCAATACGAGTGTAATTTACAGTGTAGTAAATAAATTTACCATCACGTTGTGTACTTACAATACCTGCTCTGCGCAAAATTGCAAGATGTTGAGATGCTACAGATTGCTCTAAACGCATGCGTACATAAATTTCTGTAACGGTAATTTTGTCTTCCGTTTCTATAAGGGTAATAATTTGTTGTCTCAATTTGTGGTTAAGTGCTCTAAGTACAAGGGCTGCTTTTTTCAAATTGTGATAATTTACCTTTAAATTGTTTTTGGAAGTGTCGGGTACAACTTTTAGCTGCACTTTTTCATGGGTGGCAATCATTCGATTTTGGGGGGATTTAATTTTGAATAATTTGTTGATAGCAAATATACATCAACAAACTATTTGTTTGTTCATTCTCTCATTAAATATACAAAATAAATTTACTATGCGTTATAAAAAGCCTTAGTATACTGGGGTAAAACTTCTATTAAATTTGAAAAATCTAAATTTAAAAATTTATTGAATGAAATAATATTCAATGCATTATAGACGTTTCTGCTTTCGCAAAAAAGTGCATTTGATTCAGTAGAAATAGCTTTCCATTTTATCATACCACTACCAA
The DNA here is from genome assembly GCA_043765095.1 of Ferruginibacter sp. GTDB lineage: Bacteria > Bacteroidota > Bacteroidia > Chitinophagales > Chitinophagaceae > Ferruginibacter. The sequence continues at coordinate 6,115 of JAYUJS010000293.1, read as the reverse complement.
AAAACATTATTTTTTTTTCTTTCAAAATTTCTGCAAACGATTGTGGAGTTAATATTTGTGCATTCGGAGGTAATATTTCTACCATATTCCTATCATATATGGCAGTAAAAACTTCCATTCGTCTTGCATCTATTAAAGAACAAAACAATAAAGCAGTTGCATTTTCCTCATTCCTCATAGCATCTTTAGCCATCATTTGTAAAGTGCTTACAGTTATTAAAGGTATATTTAATGCATAACATAATCCTTTTGCAGCAGCAAGCCCTACACGCAAACCTGTGTACGACCCTGGCCCTATTGTAACTGCTATTGCTGATAAATTTTTTACAGTTAGCTTTTCTTTTGCTAATAATTCTTTTATTGCTATATGTACAAAGCTTGCGTGTTCTCGTTGAATTTCATTTATTAGAAAAGATAAAATAACTCCGTCTTTTGAAATGCTTACAGATGCGGTCTCTAACGAAGTATCAATATTTATTATAAAACTCATAGTTCTCTTTTATTAACCTCTTCTAATGCAGGGGAAATTGTATAACGTTCATTATTTGTTGAAAGTATTTGCAATAAAGCATGTACATTTTTTAAGCCTATTTTTTTTGCCCATTCAAAAGGCCCGTAAGGGTAATTGGTACCAAGTTTCATAGCAATATCTATATCAGCTTGGCTACTTACTTTATCACCAAAGGCAAAGTAGGCTTCGTTTATTATCATTGCTATAGTTCTTGCAGTTACAAAACCTGGTACATCATTTACCACTATATATTTTTTATTAATAAACTGCAAAATTGCTTTTATTTCCAAAGAAACTTCCCCTGCTATTTCCCACAAATCTTTTTCAAAAAAACCCTCCCAAGCATTCATTCTAATTACATTTTTTTTTGCAGCTATACTAGTAAGTGTTTTTGAAACACTATTTATAAAAACGGGTGCTGTAATATTTTTATAATCTACCTCAGCACTATTATTATTCAAATTAAAATAAGCTGATGCATTTTTAATATTTAAAAATTGCTCAATATTATCCGCTCTTTTATAATCTACTTTTTGGCAAATATTTTTTAAAATTCCCCATTGTTCATTATTGGCAAGCACTATTATTTGCATAAAAATATTTTAGCAAAAATACGTGCTGTAAAGAGAATATATTTGTGTTAAAAAAAATAAATTAACATGAGTATTACAATAGTAAATACTGCTAATGCACCAGCGCCAATAGGGCCTTATTCTCAAGCGGTAAAATCAGGAAATATGCTTTTCTTATCTGGTCAAGTTGCTTTAGATACAGATGGCAATTTAGTAATGGAAAGTATAAAAGCAGAAACACATCAGGTAATGAAAAACATTTCGGCACTTTTAAAAGAGGCTGGTGCAGGCTTTGAACATATTGTAAAAACTACTATTTTTTTAACTGATATGGCGTTGTTTGCAGAAGTAAATGAAGCCTATGGCAGCTATTTTAAAACAAATTTTCCTGCAAGAGAAACAGTAGCAGTAAAGGGGTTACCTAAAAATGTAAATGTAGAAATAAGTGTAATTGCAGTTGTTTAGTAAAGTAATAGCCTAAAAAAAGTTTGAAGTGTTTTATATCATAATACAAATTTCTTATTAAAGACTTTAATATTTTTTTAAATCTACAATAATCCTAACTAAAATTGCAATTTTAAATTCGTAATTTTAAATTCGAATTTAATATATATGATACTTATAACGGCTAAAGCGCATCCTTACCTAATAGAAACTTTTGAAAAAAATGGAGAAGATGTATTGTACCTGCCCGACATAAAGCACGAAGAACTATTACAAAAAATACCCTTGGCACGTGGCTTAATCGTAACGACTCGTTTAAAAATAGATAAGCAAACAATAGAAGCGGCAGAAAAACTACAATGGATAGGTAGGCTTGGTAGTGGTATGGAGTTAATAGATACAGAATACGCAGCTACAAAACAAATAGTATGTATTAGCAGCCCAGAAGGCAACCGAAATGCAGTAGCAGAGCATGCTATGGGTATGTTGCTTACTATGATGAATAAAATAATAAAAAGTACAATACAAGTAAAAGAAGGTAAGTGGATAAGAGATGAAAATAGAGGTACCGAAATAAGTGGTAAAACGATAGGTATTATTGGGTATGGAAATACTGGACAAATGTTTGCAAAAAAACTTTCTTCTTTTGAAGTAACCATGCTGGCTTATGACAAATACAAGAAAGATTTTGGCGGAAAATTAATTAGAGAAGCGGAACTAAATCAGATATGTAAATATGCAGATATAATTAGTTTTCATGTGCCTTTAAGCGAAGAAACAAAAGCAATGGCAAATGAATCTTTTTTTAATCAATTAAAAAATAAACCTTTTATCATAAATACGTCGAGAGGTAATGTGATTGATACAACTGCCCTAATAAATGCTTTGAAAGAAGATAAAATAAGTGGCATTGCATTAGATGTACTTGAAAACGAAAAGCTAGAAACGCTTTCACCTGTACAAAAAGAACAATTAAATATTTTATTGGCAGATGAACGAGTATTAGTTACACCACATATAGCTGGTTATAGCCATGAGGCTTTTTTTAAAATGAGTGAAGTGATTGTAAATAAATTGAGAAAATTATGTTTATTATAAATAGCATTTATGTAAAAAAGTTATACATTTGTGTGTCTGCAACGCCTCATTAATACGAGGCGTTGTATTTTTTTGTAAAACACAAAACGTTTTTTATGGCAGATACAAATTATGTAACCCAAGAAAATTTTGATAAACTTCAAATAGATTTACATCGTTTAAAATCTATAGATAGACCAGCAGCAAGCGCTGCTATTGCAGAGGCCAGAGAGAAAGGCGACCTTAAAGAAAATGCAGAGTATGATGCAGCCAAAGAAGCACAAGGATTACTAGAAGCAAAAATAAATTATTTAGAAGGCGTAGTTTCTACAGCAAGGATATTGGATGAAAGTACGATAGATACTAGCCGTGTAAGTATACTTACTAAAGTTACATTGCTAAACCTTGGCACAAAAAAAACAGTTACTTATCATATTGTGTCAGAAAATGAAGCAGATTTAAAGCAAGGTAAAATATCGGTAACATCACCCATAGGCAAAGGCTTATTAGGAAAGGTAAAAGGAGATATTGCAGAAGTAGTAGTGCCAGCTGGTGTAATGAAATTTGAAATAAAAGAGATTGCCATATAATCTATGGGTAGTTGGCAAAGTGCAGTTAGGAAAAAACCTTTTGAACTTAAAAACCTTTGAACCTTAAACCTCGAAATTTTAATTTGCCTCAAATGAGCATTTTTTCAAAAATAATAGCTGGCGAAATACCTTGCTACAAAATAAAAGAAGACGAACATTTTATTGCTTTTTTAGATGTATTTCCTTTGGTAAAAGGACACGTATTGGTAGTGCCAAAAATAGAAGTAGATAAATTGTTTGACTTGCCAAAAAACTACTTACAAGAAATATTATTATTTGCAAATTCTATTGCAGCAGCTATAGAAAAATCGTTTGATTGCAAGCGCTGTGGCATAAGTGTATTAGGCTTAGAAGTGCCTCATGCTCATTTACACATTGTACCAATAAATAATGCAGATGATTTGAATTTTACAAAAGAAAAGTTAATGTTGAATGCAGATGAAATGAAAGAAATACAAGAAAGAATTATTGAGAATATGAACACAACTATTTCATAAAAATAGGGTTTTAATTCTTTAAATATCTATTGATTTTATGAAAACTAAATAGTGGTGTTGTTTTAACTAATTGACATTTATTAATTTTATTAAGTCACTTTTCAAAATAATCTTCACCAAAAAAACTTCGCAAAATTAATTGCGAAGTTTTTTATTTGTATCAACCTCAAGCAAAATTTTTATATAATAATAACTATATTTCCACTCCCATCATTTGCAAACCTTTTCTACCATTTACTTTTATTGTTTTTGTAGTTCCACTCACAACTACTTTAATATTATTTTCTCCAGCGTGTAATGGTATGCGTACATAATGTACAAATGCTGGTAAGCTTTGCCAGTTTCGAGTATCAGCTTTTTCATTTACTGCATTAAAAATATTCATAGCAAAGCCTGCTATTTCTCCTACTGTATTTATGCGGTCTTCTTTTTTCTTATATAATTTTTCTTGTTCTTCTTTGTTACTATCTGTTGCATCTTTTTTATCTGTACTTCTTGCTATGCCTTCTGCCAAAGTAGTTACACCTTCTTCCACTAACTTTTTTGTAAGCTGCCTTACTAGTGCATTTGCTAATTCAGTAAGAAAACGCTCTTTCATTACATTAACTGCTACACTATTTATATTTTGTGCTAGTTGCGCATCAAAAAAAATAGAGTCATTGCTAATTTTTATATTTTGTTGTTGTAAATATTGTACCCTGTAAGTTGGTAGTGATAATTTGAACGTTCGCAACGATGATAATTTATTATTCGAAATATTATAAGCAGTATTATCAAAATTAAAATTTGCATTTTGTCCATTAAAATCAATGTAATTGAAGCTATTTACACCATTACCAGCAGAGGTAAGTAAAATATTATTTTCTTCTTTTACAGGTGCTTGACCTTCTTCTATAAAAAGAATTAACGCACCGTTTTCGTTATTATTTATTTTATACGATGTATTAAATACTTTTTCATATTGGAATTCATCTCCCACAAAACCAATAGCCCTTGCAGTACGCAACACATCTTGCTGCAACTGTGCTGGCATTTTTACGCCATAGTAATCATTGTTATTTTTTATGTAAAGCTCCGCTGCATTCCTATAAGCTATAAATGCATTGTTATTTTCACCAGCCATTTCATATATCATTCCTTGCAGATTAAGTGCAAATGCATCTTTACTATATCTATTATCTTTATTGGTAAATTTTTCATCTTGCTTGTATGTAGATAATGTAATACGCCTTGCTTCTACAACTGCTTCTTCCGTATTGCCTTGGGCTGCATAGTTTAATACTTTGTAATAATGCATCATAAATTTTTCATAATCCTCACCTCTGTAAGCTTGGTGCATTGGGTTTACCAAATTTGATAAAGCCACATCTGCAATACTTTTACGATTACTCTCCATCAAATTATCTGCAACGTTTAAATAATTATTACTATTGCGTAAATCATTTTGCAAACGAAATAGCTTACCCATTTCTAAATTATAGAGCAATGCATTTCTATCTTTTTTTATAAGTTTATTATTCTCTAAATTATGCTTAGCTTTTTCAAAATTACCGGCTTGTAAGTTGCTGTAATATGAACCCATTGAGCTATTGTAAGTTGCACAAGAATAAAATACAGGTACTAGCATTAATACTGCTAGTAGCTGTTGCAGTCTGCGTTTCATCAGTAAATTATTTTAGTAAAGGTGAAAACTAATTTTTAAAAACTTAGTTTTTTACATTCTTAGATAGCTTTTTATCACCTATCCAAACTACTTCGTTTGTTTCAATATTTGTAAGTACAAGGTCTATTTGATAAGTAACCGTTTTTTTTCTTTTAAAAGCATCTACAATAGAATTTATAGAACCTTGCAAAATATAATCAGCTCCTTTTTCAAGCCCAAATTTCTTCATAGTGCTAACGCTTGAGTTTGTTTGTTGGTCACTTTTTTCAGCTCTCATTTCTTCCCGCTTTTTGCCACTTTGTACAAGCCCTACTTTTTGTGTTGTAACAAACGATTTTTCAAGGTCGTTCATAAAAGTTTCGGCTTCTATATGCTCGTGGCTTTTATTGCTTACAAAACCTACAATTACAACTGGTCTTTTACCTTTTGTTTGAAAGTGATCGTCCAACCATTTTCCAGATAAGGATTGATTAATCATTTCTATAGCCGTTAAACGGCTATCTGTATAATTCCAATTGCCGCTAATGTCTGGCGTATCTATTGGATCTATTCTTGTTACTTTATGTGCGCATGAAGCCAACATTATAAATGATGCTACTGCTAATATTAAATATATCTTTTTCATGATAATTGTTTTTTATTTTTATAAATATGTATTACTAAAATTATTTGTTACCAAAAAAGTCGAAAAATATTATCGACTAAGCCAATACCATTCCACCAGTTATTTAAATTATTACTCCAGTTATTATTGTTCCAAC
>JAYUJS010000292.1:0-1078 GCA_043765095.1 Ferruginibacter sp. | reverse complement strand
TTTTTACAAAATGCTTTAAGAGTATAATTCTTTTTTTGCTGGCAATGTAAACCCAAAACTAGTACCTACTTCAATTTTGCTACGTACATGCATTGTTTGTCTATGAGCATCTAATACATGCTTACATATAGCAAGCCCAAGCCCACTGCCACCTACTTTGCGGCTTCGTGCAGTATCGGTTCTATAAAATCGTTCAAATATTCTTGGTAAATGTTCTTCTAATATACCATCTCCGTCATCACTTATTTCTATCAATACATTTTTGCCATCTACATTATAAAAACTTGCTTCTATTGAACCGTTTTGTTTACCATATTTTATAGCATTCTCCGTAAGGTTTATAAAAACTTGTCTTATCTTTTCTTTGTCTGCATACACATTTAAAGAAAATTCACATTCCTTTTTTATAAAGCATTTTATATTTTTTTCTCGTGCATTTATTTCCAAAGTTTCAAATACTTCTTTCATTAAATCTTGTATAACAAATTGCTGAAAAAGCATAATCATTTCACCACTTTCTAGCTTTGTTATTTCATCTAAATCATTTAATAAACTTGCAAGCCTTGTTATGTTTTTTGAGGCATTTATTAAAAATTTCTCATTTACTTCATTATTATGTAAAGCCCCTCCTAATAAAGTTTCTACATAACCTTGTATAGCAAAAATGGGTGTTTTTAGTTCATGGCTTAGGTTTTGCAAAAACTCTTTTCTATAAGTTTCGTTTTGTTGTAGCGTCTCTATTTCTTTTTTTTGGGAGGTAGCCCATTCCTCCACATCAGCACGCACTTCATCAATACCCTTTTGTGGTAAAATATTTTCGTAGTAAAATTCTTCTCTTTTTGTAGCTTTTGTTTGGTAAATAAGTTTGTAAATAAGCTTTATTTTTCTATAAATAAATTTTTGAAGCGTAAATAAAATGAGTGCGTAGCTACCAATAAAAATTATAAGAAGTGAAGCTGGAAAAATATACCATATAGGCCTAAAAATAAACAAACCTATACTTATTGGTACAGATATAATGAAGGCAGTAAGTGCAGATAATTGTTGTGGCGATAAATTTTTATTAGAAAGCATTTGT
>JAYUJS010000291.1:0-1078 GCA_043765095.1 Ferruginibacter sp. | reverse complement strand
ATAGATGCGGGAAGTTTAATATCAAAAAATGCCATTGAGTATATTGATGTTAGGGAAACAAATATAAGTAATGTAGAATGCTTTGAGTTAAATTTAGCGTTAAAATAAGAACTTAAAAAACTCAAAATTACCCAATTGTCCAAGTTTCTTTACCCTTTAATAGTTTATCTAAATCTGGCACGCATGTTTTTGCTTTTGCTTCTTCTATTTGCATAGCCATTACATCTTCGTAACAAGCACGGTCTGTTTCAAAAAAAACACCAAATGGCCTTGGTAAATGCCCTTGCAAAGTTGGGTCATCAAACATGCGGATGAGTATTTGCGCCTTGTAAAAATCTTTTTCGTCGTGTATCCACAAATCATCTGTGCTAGCTCCTTCTGCTAGTTCTACTATTACAGGTTTAAAACCAACCAGCTTTATTCCTTTATTTTGTGTAGCACCAAATATCAAAGGTTTGCCTTGTTCTAAAAATATTGCCTCTTCTGGCTTGCTGCTTTTTTCAGTAAATATTTCAAAAGCGCCATCATTAAAAATATTACAGTTTTGATAAATTTCTAAAAAAGAAGAACCTTTGTGAGCAGCGGAACGAAGCAACATAGCTTGTAAATGTTTTGGGTCTCTATCCATACTGCGAGCTATAAAACTAGCATCTGCACCCATAGCTAATGCAAGTACATTAAATGGGTGGTCAATACTGCCCATTGGCGTACTTTTTGTAACCTTTTTTTCTTCAGATGTTGGAGAATATTGCCCTTTTGTGAGCCCATAAATTTGATTGTTAAACAACAAAATATTCACATCAAAATTTCTACGCAATAAATGTATAGTGTGGTTACCTCCTATGCTTAGTGCATCCCCATCTCCTGTTACTATCCACACACTCAGCTCTGGCCTTGTAGCTTTAAGCCCACTAGCCACCGCAGTTGCACGCCCATGTATGCTATGCATTCCGTATGTGTTCATGTAATACGGAAATCGGCTACTACAGCCTATGCCACTTACTATTACAATATTTTCTTTTGGTATACCAAGCGTAGGCATTACTTTTTGTACTTGAGCAAGTATACTATAATCTCC
>JAYUJS010000290.1:0-1078 GCA_043765095.1 Ferruginibacter sp. | reverse complement strand
ATCGTCTTTTTCCCAAGGGGCAATCAATAGAGGCAGACCAAGTGGGAATTAAAGAAGAAATGGGAGTAGTAGTAAGCAAAATAAAACTAGATTACAATGCACTAAATGCACAAATAAATGCAAGTACAAAAGCAGATTTTGCAGGCAAATTAAATGATGCAGTATCTGCAAATGCTATTACAAATGTTAGCTATAGCAACGGTGCTAGCGGCAGTATGAATTTTAAAAGTACTGGCGATACAAAAAATATTGTAGCATGTGTGGTGGAAATAGATAAGCAGTAAAATTAGGTATTAGATTTTTAGATAATAGACACAAAATAAAATGCAACGTATTTTATTTTGTGTCTTTTTTATATACTTAAAATTAGAAGCATTGGCTTTGAAACATCTATCAACATTGGTTTTCCGCTGCTTGCAGTAGTGCCGCTGGTAGTGTTATTAAATTTGAAACTGCTGGCTTACGGCAGATTGCCTTTGCTGGTAGGTAGGCTACTTTTGCCCATCGGGGCTACGCTTAGCAGTATACTTTTTTTCAGCTTTTATAATGCATTAGACCAATAAATTTGACCAACTATATCTTGTGTAAAAATATATTTTAACAATTTAATCATCTTTTTGTTTGTAATTTTAAAGTAATAATCTATACATAATTGGCTTTATATTCACCAAATTTTAGTTTGTATTGTATGATAAAAAAACTATTTTATTTTCGTTCAAAACTTATTGTCTTCATTGCCTTATTGCTTTTTGCCCAGGCACATGCTGCATATTCACAACAATGCAGCTATACTGAGGCTTCCATAAAAATAGATTTTGGTACAAATAATAATCCAAAAGATATAAACTTATCTGCCCTAAAAAGTTACAAAAAAATAAGCGATAAATGCCCAAATGATGGAGAGTATTCTTTTACAAATTATACGTTTGATTGCTTTGATGGCAAGTGGCATACACTTACGCAAGACCATACTTCGGCAGATGCAAGTGGAAGATTTATGCTAGTAAATGCAAGCGAAAATCCAAGTGCTTTTTTTATAAATTATATAGGAGGTCTTATTCCTCAAAAAAAATATAAA
>JAYUJS010000289.1:0-3064 GCA_043765095.1 Ferruginibacter sp. | reverse complement strand
TAAAAACATTTAGTTCAAAATGCCCATTGCTGCCACCAATACCAATCGTAACATCATTGCCCATTACCTGTGCAGCTATCATGGTAAGCGCTTCGCATTGTGTAGGGTTTACTTTGCCTGGCATTATGGATGAGCCTGGCTCATTATCTGGTATAAATAGTTCGCCAATACCGCTGCGAGGGCCACTGCTTAGCATACGTATATCGTTGGCTATTTTCATTAAACTTACTGCCACCATTTTTAATGCGCCATGCATTTCTACAATAGCATCGTGTGCCGCAAGGGCTTCAAATTTATTTTCGGCAGTTACAAAAGGTAAGCCTGTTAATGTTGCAATATGTTTTGCTACATTTTCTGAATAACTTTCGGGAGTGTTTATACCCGTGCCTACAGCAGTACCCCCAAGCGCAAGCTCACTCAAGTGCGGAAGAGCATTATTGATTGCACGCAAGCCATGGTCTAGCTGCGATACATATCCGCTAAACTCTTGCCCTACAGTAAGGGGCGTAGCATCCATAAAATGGGTACGACCAATTTTTACTACATGCATGTATTGCAGAGATTTAGCAGCAAGGGTATCTTTAAGTTTTTTTATGCCAGGTATAGTTACATCATGCAAAATTTTATAGGCAGCAATATGCATAGCAGTGGGAAAAGTATCATTGCTACTTTGGCTTTTATTTACATCATCATTTGGGTGAAGAAACTTTTCTTTGTCTGATAAATGTCCACCTTTTAAAACATGCCCACGATACGCCACTACTTCATTTACATTCATATTACTCTGCGTACCGCTACCAGTTTGCCATACCACCAATGGGAAATATTCGTCCAACTTTCCTTCCAATATTTCATCGCACACTTTACCAATCATATCACATTTATCTTGAGGTAAGATGCCTGCATCTTTATTAGTAAGTGCGGCTGCTTTTTTAAGATATGCAAATGCTTTTATAATTTCTTTAGGCATTTTATTTATATCCTGCGCTATTTTAAAGTTGTCAATGCTACGTTGTGTTTGTGCACCAAAGTATGCATCAATAGGCACTTGTACTTCGCCCATTGTATCTTTTTCTATTCTATAGTCCATGGTAAAAAAATTGTTATTAGATGTATATAAGTTTTAAAAACACGATTTATATATTAAAATAAAAACACCCAAATAAATGAGTGTTTTTTTATAATTTCTATTCTTATTATTCAGCCTCTGCTACTACTTCTTTCACTTCAGGTATCATACGTTTCATCATACCCTCTATACCTGCTTTAAGCGTTATCATACTACTTGGGCATCCACTACAGCTTCCTTGCATCATTAGGCTTACTTTTCCATCTTCATAGCTTTTAAATTGGATAGCACCACCATCCATTTCTACCGCTGGTTTTACATAGTTTTCTAATAATTCTTTTATACGTTTTACCACATCATCATCGTCTGCACTCACCTCATTACTACTCTCTACCTTCATCACGGCTATTTCTTCTTCATTTACTACGGGTTTCCCTTCTTCTAAATATTCTTTTAAAAATTGCTTTACCGCAGGTATCACATCTTGCCAGTCAGCGGTATCAATAGTTTTAGTAAGCGTTACAAAGTTGCTTGCTATAAATACCGATTTTATAAATGGAAATGTAAATAATTCTTGGGCAAGCAGAGAAGGTTTTGCGCTAGCTTCATCAGGAAAGTCAATACTCTTGCCAGGGTATAATAATTTGTTTGCCACAAACTTCATCGTTTCCGGGTTGGGCGTCATTTCAGTATAAATACTTATTACTGGGTTGCCTGTCTTTATCATTTTTGTTCTTTTAAAATTTGTATTGCAAATTTACTCTTTTTAATAATAATATTAGGTAAAAGCATTTTCGAAAACAGGAAAATGAAATATTACAAATCTCCTAACTGTGGCCTCATTACAATTTCTTCTGGCACGGCGGCGGTAGATAATTTTGTACAAGCCAATATCATGGTAGCAATATCTGTAGCTTCCATTATTCTATTACTACTATTGTCAAAATCGCCCCACGAGTCTGTAAATACTGCACCAGGATAAACGGTTGTAACCTTTACACCCGCTGGCTTTAGCTCATACCTAAGGTTTTGGCTAAAACCATTTAGTGCATATTTACTTATGCCATAGCTACCACCAGCATTATATGCCTGCAAAGATGCAATGGAGCAAATGTTAAAAATGTGCCCATTGTTATTTTTTACCATAGCAGGTACTAGTTTTCTAGTGAGATAGTATGCGCTGTATAAATTATTATTAATCATATTCTCTAAACTTCCATCTGCTTCCTCTAAAATATTGCCTGGTGTAAAACCACCCGCATTGTTTATCAAAACATCTGGGGTAGCAATATTCAAACAAAAATTTGCAAAATTAGTTACTTGTATTTTATCAGATAAATCTACAGCCATCAAGTGTATGGTACATGTAGAAAATTCATTTTTTATTTGCACAGCCGTTTCCTCTAATCCTTTTTCATTTCTTGCGCATAAAAAAAGCTGGTTGCCTTCTTTTGCAAATGCTTGTGCAATGGCTTTTCCTATGCCTCTTGCCGCACCCGTTATTACTACATTCATGTAAATAAATTTTTATCAATTAACTTTATACTTTACAAAGTTATAACAACGGTTTTCAAAAAATTACATTTTCTATATGCCTGTTTACAAACACCTTTTTTTTGACCTTGACCATACCATTTGGGATTTTGATACTAACGCCAAAGCAACCTTGCAAGACCTTTATGACAAAGGGTTAGAAGAAAAAATAGAAGTGCCGTTTAATGATTTTTATGAGCGATATATTTTTCACAACGCACATTTGTGGAGCAGATACGAAAAAGGTTTTATAGGTGTTGAAGAACTAAAATGGAAACGTATGTGGCGAGCCTTGCTTGATTTTAAAATAGCAGATGAAGTTTTATCAAAAGATTTAAGCATACAATTTTTAGAATTGTTGCCTACTAAAAAAGCAGTATTTGAGTATACTTTTGAAATTTTAGATTATTTAAAAAATAAAGATTACAACCTGCATCTTATCACAAATGGTTTTGTAAGTGT
>JAYUJS010000288.1:0-1079 GCA_043765095.1 Ferruginibacter sp. | reverse complement strand
GTTATCTCATTAATTCAAACATTAAATCCTTAAATTAAACAAAACTTAAAAACATGTCAGTAAAAATTCCTTCAAAATTAAGTAAATGGATGGATGTGGGTGTATCAGTAGCAGCTGCGGTTGTTATATATGGTGCATTGCAAAAAATATTGCATACTCCCTCTGCAGATTTATTGTTAAAAATAGGCTTAATTACTGAAGCTATAATTTTCTTAGCTTATGGATTGCTTTATGCTTTTTTCCCAGCTGTAAAAGAAGATTATGAAGCTGGGGGTATGAAAGCTGCGGTAGCCACCGGTAACCCTGCATTAAATAACATGGATAAAATGTTACAAGAAGCTGATATTACACCCACAAACTTAAAAAGACTAGGCGAAGGTTTTCAAAAACTTGGTGCTAGCGTAAATGGTATTGCTGATGTAAGTGATGTAGTAAAATCTACAAGCGATTTTAGCAAGCAAACGCAAGCAGCATCCGTTGCTATGGGTACTATGAGTACAGCATTTGCAGCAAGCGCTACTACAATGTCTTCTTTTAACAATGCATCAGAAAGTGCAAAAGGTTTTCATGAGCAGGTACAGGTACTTACAAAAAACTTAGGTTCTTTAAATACTATCTATGAGCTAGAATTAAAAGAAAGTAACAATCACCTTAAGGCATTAAATGGTTTCTACGGTAAAATGGCAGAAGCTAGTAGCGCTATGATGAGCAGTGTAGAAGATGCGCAAAAAGCTAAAGAGCAAATTGGTGCATTGGCTACCAACCTTAGCAAGCTAAATGCTGTGTATGGTAATATGCTAGGCGCAATGAAGGGGTAGGAGTATGTTCGCCTTCGGCGAATATTATATAGAACATGCCGAAAGCGATGTTTCTACAAACAATATTTAATAAAACTATTAATACTTATAAGTTATGGCTTTACCGAAAGAGCCCAGGCAAAAGATGATTAACATTATGTATTTAGTGCTTACAGCATTACTTGCATTAAATGTATCTTCAGAAATATTAAATGCATTTAAAGTGGTAACTACCAGTTTAGATAATTCCAATTCAAATATATCAAAGGCAAATAATATATT
>JAYUJS010000287.1:0-3071 GCA_043765095.1 Ferruginibacter sp. | reverse complement strand
TTCAATCGTAAATATTCACCTAAAGCTTCGCCATATTTATTTTCTTTGTAAATAACAGCAATTTTTCTTGGCTCTATTCCTTTTTCTATGAGCAATGCAATTTCGGCTGTAATACCCGCCATTTCTTCTTTTACGGAGTTATATTCTTTTATGTTTGGTTTGTGTATAAGTGATTTTATTTTATCATTTGATGAAATTAAGTCTTTGCTCAACCCTTTAATATTTTTTATTAAACGCTCTTCATTTTTATCAATTAGGGTTTTGGCAATATCTAAAATGGGCTGTGTACTTCTGTAATTATTGGTGAGAACAACGGTAACTATTTCACTGCTATAATGGTTTGCAAAGCCTAACATATTTTCTACATTAGCTCCTTGAAATCGGTAAATACTTTGGTCATCATCTCCCACCACAAATACATTAGGTGTATCCCAATAACTAATAAGTTGTTGCACCAATTTATTTTGTGTACCGCTCGTATCTTGGTATTCATCTACTAGTACATATTGAAAACGCTCTTGGTAATTTGACAATACGCTTGCATTTTCTTCAAATGCTTTTATTACCCAATTTATCATGTCATCAAAATCGTAGCGGTTGCGCTCCCTCATAAGACTTTGGTAGTTGTCAAATTCATTTACTGCTGCACGTAGTCTTTCTTTCTTTTCTTTTTCCTCTTCAATTTTATCTGTACGCACATCGCCTTTTTTAAATTCTTTGGTGGCACGCTTGGCTATGTATTCATCTCTGCTTGGCAAGTCTGCTATATATTCATCTATTTTTTGGTTGATGAATTGTGGCGTCCACCCTTCCCGTTTCATATTAGAAAATAATTGTTTTAAATTATTTATCTCATAATACACATCGCCTCTGTATCGCTTTAGTGGATTGTCTTTGCTAAAATTGTCTATCATTTTTTTAAACAATTCTATATTCTCCAATTCTGAAATAGCATCCAACGAATTTTTTTCAAACAATGATAAATTATCTTGAATAACATCGTTGCAAAAGGCATGAAACGTATAAATATTTACCTTGTATGCATCAGCACCTATAAAGAACTGTAAGCGCCTTCGCATGGCTATGGCACCTGCATCTGTGTAAGTAAGGCAAAGAATATTATCTGCCTGCACATCAGGGTTCATTAATATTTTGCCAATGCGTGCAGCTAGTATTTGCGTTTTACCGGTACCAGGCCCTGCAATTACCATTACGGGGCCTTCAGTAGTATCCACAGCTTTTTGTTGCTGTGGGTTTAGCTTTGCATATTCCTCTTCAAATTTTTGTTGTAGTTGTTGCTGGTATGTTTGCATTTTTTTGAACGCTGATTTTTTATGATTCTATAGATTACTTTAGATTTTTCTTGCAACACTACAACTAACTATGTACTTTTGTCAATTGTAAACGTAATAAAGTTTAGGCATATAATTTACAGTATTTAAAAATAAATAATGAGCAAAGTATACAACCTTAAAACCGTACAGTTTTTACCCATCTCAATAGAAAAAGCTTGGGAGTTTTTTAGCAATCCTACCAACCTTTCAAAAATAACACCTGAAAAATTAAAATTTAAAGTGCTTACCGAAAATCTTACAAGTGTGTATGCGGGGCAAATTATAGAATACAAAGTACACCCAATATTAGGTATACCATTGTACTGGATGACGGAGATTACAAGTGTGGAGTATCATAAATTTTTTGTAGATAATCAACGTTATGGCCCATATAGTATGTGGCATCATCAACATCATTTTAAAGTTGTAGAAGGGGGTGTAGAAATGACAGATATTGTACACTATAAATTACCATTTTGGTTTTTAGGAGATATTGCTAATGTACTTTTTGTGAAAGCACAGTTGAAAGAAATATTTGATTATCGCATAAAAGCAGTAGAAAAAATATTTTAAAAACTCCTTGTTACCCCAATTTTAACCCCAAGGTTGTATAAATTTTCTTTATAATTATACTCATTTTTATAGGTAGAAAATAATTGATACCTAATTTGTGGGCCAAATTGTAAAATAATATCAGATGATGCTTTGTAGGTAATAAATGTTTCAATAGCGGTATTTATATTTAGTTTTCTAACCATCGAAAAATCCGTTATATAATTTTTTCCATCATCAGAGTATAAAAATGCACTTCCTCCAAATGTATAACTTGGTTGTACAACTGCACCGAGATACCAATTAATCGTTTTGCCTCCAACAATTTTTACATCAAAACCAAATGGTATGACTATCTGTAGAGTTGTATTATTCAATGCATCTTTACCTTTTTCTGTAGTGTAAGATGAAATGCCTAGCATATTTTCCCCATTGGTAGTAGCTACTTTTGCTTGTGTAGTATGCCCTATACTTGTAGCGTTTGATACATAATTTGTATAGTTTATCTGAGCCCCAATTTTAAAGAAAGTTTTTTTTGTAATTGCATATTTAACAGCAGCCCCTAGTTCTACACTTAAAGCTGCATTGTCATTTTGTATTTCTTTATCGCCTACAAATACGCCACTAGCAAGCATTGATGAATTTGTAGCAGTTGTAGTAGATTTTATATTTGAATTTTTTGCTTTTGTTCTAAAACCATACGATGGGGTTAAATAATAAGTAATTGTTTTAGACGGTTTTGGAAAATATAATTTTGGTTTATTTTTGAATGCATAATTTTCTTTCCAAGCTTGTTCTTCATTTGTATTTTCGGTGGGTATTATTTCTTTTTTGTCTTTTTTGTCTTCTATGTTTTTTGTAACTAAATATGTTGCTGTATTTATCGTTTTATTTTCTTTATAAATAGCTATCCCCTTATCTATATTTTTAAAAACGGGTTTGTTATTTTCTTTGCTGTTAAAAGCAAGGCTGTTGATGATTAAATTTTCTGTAGTATTTTCTTCTGTAGTATTTTCAAGTTCTTTTTTAACTAATATATTTAAGCTACCTATTGGTTGTATTTTATTTTTATAAGGCTTATTTGTTTTTGTTATTTTATTGCTAACTGTTGCATTTATTACATTGCTTAAAAATGTGTTATTGTTTTTATAAAAATCTGCTGGGGTTACTGCAAGCTCTTTATTA
>JAYUJS010000286.1:0-1084 GCA_043765095.1 Ferruginibacter sp. | reverse complement strand
ATCCTAAGTTTAACGACAAATTAGTTACTCGTTTTGTAAATAACCTAATGTGGGCAGGTAAAAAAAGTGGAGCATATAGTATATTTTACGATGCATTAGATAAAGTAGCAAAAACTACTGGTGAGGAAGGATACGAAGTATGGAAAAGAGCACTAACAAACATTACACCTGGTGTAGAGGTTAGAAGTCGCCGTATTGGTGGTGCTACTTTCCAAATACCATCTGAGGTTCGTCCAGATAGAAAAATATCTTTAAGCATTAAATGGATGGTACGTTATAGCCGTGAAAGAAATGGCCGTAGTATGTCTGACAAATTAGCTAATGAAATAGTAGCAGCAAGTAAAGGTGAAGGTGCTTCTTACAAGAAAAAAGAGGATACACATCGTATGGCAGAAGCCAACAAAGCCTTTGCACACTTTAGAATTTAATTTTTTCAAATATTTATAGTTAGCCACTCTTTTTTACAAAGGGTGGTTTTTTTATGAAGAATAGACAGATGTTGTGGAATAAGTTTTGCGAGCAAGTATTACAATCATTGTATTTTCGACTAATGATTAATTTAAGCTAGTAAATAATGAAAGAAGCCTAAGAAAATGTAATAGCCACCTTTGCAAAAACAACCAGCTTTAAAAATAGGCTAAAATGTAGCTGTATCATAAAAAGTCTATACATTTTTCGAATTAATAATTGGTAAAAAATATCATAAGATTTCATCGACGTATATTTATTAAGTGATGGGTTCCCTCAATGGAAGTATTCGTTTATTTAATGGATTAATTCTTTTATCAATTGCAGAAATTGTAAAGCTATGGCAAGCAATCTAAGATATAAAAGCATCGGGTGCTTTTATACAAAATGGCAAAGAAATTGTTGCAGATGCTGATAAAGCTATACAATCTAATTGGTGGAATGGAGGTTGGTTGCCCATTACCAATAATATGAGTAGTGATTATTATAAGGTATTATTAATTAATTGTCGCTATTGTCTAGCATTCTATCTGCTAGTTGAGATAAATATTGGTTTAGTATATTTATTTAATAAAATATAAGGCTTTTCTTTTACTTTGTAAATATACTTTCTTTA
>JAYUJS010000285.1:0-1087 GCA_043765095.1 Ferruginibacter sp. | reverse complement strand
TTGATATACCTGAACCACACAATACACTAGAAGAAAATGCCAGAGAAAAAGCAATCGTAATATACAACCTAACAAACCAAAATTGTTTTAGTGAAGACACAGGCCTAGAAGTAGCTGCGCTTAATGGTGAGCCTGGCGTACGAAGTGCACGCTACGCAGGCGATGACGCAAACAATAAAAATAACATCGGCTTGCTTTTACAAAATATGCAAAATGCTAAAAAAAGAAATGCTCAATTTAAAACCGTTATTTCTTTAATGCTAAATGATTTGGAGTATCAGTTTACAGGAATTTGTACAGGAAAAATAATACAAGAAGAAATAGGTGAAATGGGTTTTGGATATGATGCAATTTTTGTACCAAATGGTGCTAAAAAAACATTTGCTGAAATGATGATGGAAGAAAAAAATAAATACAGTCACCGCAAAAAGGCATTGGCAAAATTGATAGACTTTTTAAACAAGTATAATGGCAAGAGTTAAATTGGATATACCAGAAAATAAAATTTTTACTACAGATATTTCAGTAAGAATTTCAAATATAAATTATGGCAATCATGTAGGCAACGATGCGCTTGTAAGCATTGTACACGAGGCACGCATGCAATGGCTTGCATACAACAATTATACAGAATTAAATATTGGTGGGGCGGCACTTATAATGGCAGACTTGGCTGTAGAATACAAAGCAGAATGCTTTTATGGCGATATTTTAAACATTGCTATTTCTATTGGTGAAATAACAAAAATAAGCTTTGAAATATTTTACGAAATATTTACTTCTCGTAATTGTAAAAAAATATTAATTGCGAAAGTAAAAACGGGTATGGTTTGTTTTGATTATGAAGCTAGAAAAGTAACCAATATCCCTGAAAATTTTGGTCTAATAATAAATGATTAATAATAAATTTTATTGGTTCCAAAATTTCCAATTCTCCTCCGCCTGCAATATCAACATTTCAAACCCATTTTTTATTACAGAACCCTGCTCCTCCCCTTTTTGTAAGAATAATGTTTTTTCTGGCTTGTATATTAAATCGTACAACAAATGTTTTGGCGTAAGTAAGTAATAGGGAATATCTGCAAAA
>JAYUJS010000284.1:0-3083 GCA_043765095.1 Ferruginibacter sp. | reverse complement strand
TTGAGTATTGAGATGGTGCTTGAAAATTTGTAACTTGGTTTAAATACTCAATATTAATTTATAAATACTATTTTGAGGTATGGGTGAAAGCGTTTTTTAAACTAAAGTCTCACATTATTACCAGCAATGCCTGAGCCGGTATTTTGGCATCTTTTCCCTCTGCTCCTCGGGCTGTGGGCTCTTTGCTGCTGTAGTGCTTATGCAAAGCAGAGGAACATTTTTGGTTTTTATTATTTAGGATTAATAAAAAAAACATTCTTAATTTAATACAATCATTATTGAATTTTAGGAAAATAATAATGTTATGTATTATAAAACTTTTATGGATTATACCAAGGCATGGCAACCAATAATATTAGAAGTTTATGCAAAGAAAACACATAAATATAGTTTTGTATTTTACAAATCAGAAAATAATGTATGGCTTACGGGTAAAGCGATACTGAATTAAATAAAATAAAAAAAATGAAACGAGCCCCTTTAATAGGCGATTTACATGGTGGCTTAAAAGCTTTGCAAAAAGTATTTATTTTTCAAATTTAATGATGAAAATTTTTAATAATTTTTTAAATTAAAATGCACTAATTAAATTAATGAATTTGAATTTTTAAATATGGTCAAATTATGCCAATAACCTCATTTTTTTTTAAATAAGTAAAACGTGATAATTATTATTTAATTAATGTAATAGTATTTTTTAGAACAAATGTTTGCCCTTCTTCGCATTGTACCTCTGCCACATATACATATACTGTTGGTTCTGTTACTTGCTGTCCTTTTATTTTTCCATCCCAGCTATTTACTTTGTCATTTTGTATAGGTACATAATCTTTTCTTTGAAAAACAATTTCTCCATATCTATTAAAAATGGTAAAACTTTTTACTTTTCCAATACCAAAACCGAGTACTCCGAATCGGTCGTTGTTATTATCTCCGTTTGGTGTAAATGCATTGGGTATATATATTGCACCTTTTCCACAAAGCACTTTTACCACTATCTCATCTTCATTTTTACAACCATATTGCGTATATACTTTTACAGTATACTTAATGCTTTTATCAGCTGTAAAGGATGGCTTAGGGCAGGTTGTACAGCTTAAACCTGTAGTTGGATACCAAGTATAATTTGTAACTGTATTGGAGGCTACTGCATTTAAAGTTATTACTGTGCCTGCGTTTGGCGTAATATCTGCACCAAGGTTTACTGTAGGTGTGGGGTCGATGAACACTGTTACTAAAGCGGTATCATTTTTACAAACATTGCTACTATAGCCTACCACTTGGTATATAGTTGTAGCCGCTGGTGATGCTAATGGATTTCTGCTATTTGGATTATCTAAACCAGTAGGAGGAGCCCACACAAAATTATTGGTGTTTCCATTTGCTGATAAACGGGTGCTTGCATTTTCACAAATAGTAACATTATTTGAGCTTGTAAGATTTACTGGTTTATCTACTTTAATAAATACACTGTCCGTTTTTTTACACCCAAATTGGTTTGTTACCAAGACGTAATATTTGGTATCAATAGTTGGCATTACTGTAGGTGAAGAAGTATTGGCATTTATGATTGTATTAGGTGCATTAGTTGTCCATTCATACAAAAAGTTATTCCCAGTTGCGGCATTAAGCATGATTGATTTTCCTAAACAAATTTTGGCTAATTGTGGTGTTGCAATGGGTATTGGTAGTGGATTAATTATTACTGTTTTTGTTTGCGTAACATCACAGCCATATTGTGTTTTCACATTATAAGTTACTGCATAGGTGTTGGCAGTTGTAAATAAATAATCAAGTGTATCTGTATTTCCAACAACGATATTATTTACTTTCCATTCTTTACTTATTACTTGGTCACCAGTGCCTGTGGCAGTTCCTTTAAATGAAAGTATAGTATTGGCACATGCACTCGCAAGTCCACTGATAGAAATTGTAGGTTTTGCATAAATAGTTACACTATTTATTAGAGTACTTAATTTATCACATCCTGTATTTGAAAATATTTTTAGATTGGTTGCAAATACGCCATTTGACGTGTAGGTGCTTGTAGGGTTAGCAAGGTTATTATTTGTTGTGCTACTATTTCCAAAATTCCATAAATAGGTTTGTATACCAAATTTTGCATAAGCAGTGCTTATAAAATTAATATCTGCTGGAACACCACATTTTATTGGGTTTGCAATGGTATAAGTAGATACCAACGAATCTATTTTTAATAATTTAGTGGCAGTATCAGTACAACCTTTGTCTGTAATCACAATCAATTTTAAATCTTTTTGTCCTGCTGTAAAGTTGTAATTTAGGTTTGTTGTATTAGCTACTTCAATATTATTTATACTCCATTTATAAGTTTCAATTGTGTTTATTGTATTTTCTAATGAATTGTAAGTATAATTATTTGGACTGCATTTAATTTCATCTCCTTGAATACTTACACTTGGTTTTTTATAAATTTTTACTGCTTTTAAAATTGTAGTATCGTGGGTACAATTGTTAGTAGAAGTTAATTTTAAATTTACATCATATTCCCCAATTTGGTTGTAAGTATGTAAAGGGTTAGCTAATGTAATATTTACTTGTCCATCGCCAAAAGTCCACTTATAGCCAGTTATAGGAAATTTTCCTGCCCCACTATTGTTAAATTGTATAGTACCATTATTGCCACATATTTTTACATCTGTAGGTGTGAAAGATGCTTTTAAAGAATCAATTATTATAGCAATAGTTGTATCATGCTCGCAGGTTGTACTTGCTTTTATTTTTAAATTTATTGTATGATTACCTGCATAGAAATAATAACTTAAGTTGGGTGTGTTTGCTACAACATTTCCATCTACTTTCCATTGATAATTAGCAATTGTATTTTGCGAAATAGAATTATTACTGTTGTATAAATATAAGCCAGGCTTACATTCTAGCGTGTTACCTGTTATTATTGCTTTTGGTATAGAATCTATTCGTACTGCTATAGGTACAATTGTATTATCTGTACAACCATTTACCGTTTGCATAAATAATTTTACATTGTACGAGCCTGTGTAAGCATATAAATGCGAAGGGCTTAGGTATGTGCTATTTGTACT
>JAYUJS010000283.1:0-1090 GCA_043765095.1 Ferruginibacter sp. | reverse complement strand
TTGAACCTTTGGAAACACCTGCCATGGAAAACCTAGATACACTTATGGGAAAGTATGGCGAAGAGGGTGATAAATTAATTTTTAAAATATTAAATAATGGGCTAAACGACCCAAAAAATATTGACAAAACTACAGAAGGTTTTAAAAAATTAATGGCAGGAAAAAATACAACTCAGCTTACAGAGCGTGCATTAAAATACGACCTCACCATACCCTTTGCACGCTATGTAGCCATGAATGTAAATACACTTACGCTGCCTTACAAGCGCTACCAAATGCAACCCGTGTGGCGTGCAGATAGGCCACAGCGTGGGCGCTACCGAGAGTTTACGCAATGTGATGCTGATATAGTTGGAAGTGCAAGTTTGGTAAATGAAGTGGACCTCTGCAATATTTATGATAGAGTATTTAAAAAACTTGGACTTGCCAATTATGAGCTTAAAATAAATAGTAGAAAAATTTTAGCCGCATTGGCAGAAATAAGTGGTGGTGTTGAAAAAATGATGGACATTACTATTGCAATTGATAAGCTAGATAAAATAGGTATAGAAAAAGTAAAAGAAGAACTGAGCACACGAGGTATAAATGAAATTAGTATTGCAACTATAGAAACATATTTGAATATTAGTGGAAGCAATGCAGATAAAATTGTTGCAATAGAAATACTGCTTGCTAATACTGAAATAGGTAAAGCGGGTATTGAAGAATTAAAATATGTATTGGCAAATGCTAGCAATACAAATATATCAATAGACTTTACACTAGCTCGTGGCCTAAATTATTATACTGGTATTATTTTTGAAGCGAAAGCACCAGCCGATGTGAAAATGGGAAGCATTGGTGGCGGTGGCAGGTACGATAACTTAACTGGTATGTTTGGCGTACCTAATATAGCAGGCGTGGGTATTAGCTTTGGTATAGATAGAATTTATGATGTGCTGGAGGAACTAAATTTATTTTCTACAAGTATTGCCAATGCTACTAAAGCCATGTTTTTTAACCTTGGTGAAATTGAATTGAATACTGCAATGCAACTAGCAAATATTTTAAGAGATAATAATATTGCCTGCGAAATATACCCAGAAAAAGT
>JAYUJS010000282.1:0-3089 GCA_043765095.1 Ferruginibacter sp. | reverse complement strand
GCACAATATAACATTAATCAAAAATGGAGTGCTAAACTTGGTTTTCAATTTTTGTTTACAGAATATACAACTGACACTAATATACAAAATACTCCTACTGGAGATAAGAATGATAGATTTAGAAATAAAGCTGGACAAATATCTCTTGGTACTACTTATAAATTTTAAGAATAATTAAAATTATTATATGAAATTATTAAAAATAACATTTGCATTTTTATTTTGTATAAATGTATCAATGGCTCAATCTTTTACGGCTACTGATGATGGAAGCAGAGCACATTTTATAATAAAAAACTTTGGTATAAAAGTAGCTGGAGACTTTAAAGGTGTGAAAGGTAAAATTGTATTTAATACTGCATCGTTAGCCAATGCTAGTTTTAATGTATCGGTAGATGCAAAAACAATTGATACAGATAACGGTAGTAGAGATGGGCATTTAAGAAAAGAAGAATATTTTGATGTAAATAAATTTACGACATTAAATTTTGTAAGTACAAAAGTTACAGAAAGTAGCACAACTGGGCGTTTTTATATGGTAGGAAACTTGACAATAAAAGGCATAACCAAAACTGTAGAGTTTGGTTTTAGTGCAACCCCTAATGCAACTGGGTATTTATTTAATGGGGTATTTGAAATAAATAGAAGAGATTTTGGAGTAGGGGGCAGCAGTAATATTTTGGCTGATAAGTTAAAAATAACTTTAGATATAAACGCAAAAAAATAATCCATTATTTTAAATGAGGTAAAGTAATGCAAACTTTTTAGCTCGTTATTTTCATATAATATTTTATCAAAAGTTAGCAACTATTTATTTTATTAACAATGCATTTACAACAAAAAATAGAACCCATTTTATTACAATTGGTTAATACTTTGCAAGAATTAACTGATGAGCAATACACTCAAAAATGTAGCCAACTTAATGGAAGCAGCATTGGCGGACACACAAGGCATGTGATAGAACTTTTTCAATGTTTAATAGATGGCTATCAAACAGGCATTGTAAATTATGAATTAAGAAAAAGAGATACAGCATTAGAAACCAATAAAAATATTGCATCTATTTTTTTGAAAACTATAGTACGTAATATTTTATTGGATAATAAAAAAATGCAGTTGGAAGGTTTATTGAGCGAAGATGAAAATGAAAATAAATTTGTAGAAACAAATTTCAATAGAGAATTAATTTATAATCTTGAGCATTGCATACATCACAAAGCACTTATACGAATAGCTATTAATGAAGTAAGTAATATAATTTTACCTGAAAACTTTGGTGTAGCTGCTTCTACTATAAAACATAAAAAATTATGTGCACAGTAACTTATATACCTCACCCAAAAGGTTATTTTTTAACTAGCAGTAGAGATGAAAAAAGTACACGAAGCAAAGCAATTTTACCGTCATTATATAAAATTGATAATGTATCTGTAATTTTTCCTAAAGATACAGATGCAGGTGGCACCTGGATAGTACTTAAAGAAAATGGCGATAGTGTATGCTTGCTAAATGGAGCTTTTGAAAACTTTGTAAATAAAGGGAATTATACTATCAGTAGAGGAAAAATTGTACTAGAAATAGTTACATCTGATAATCTATTAACTGCCTTTAATAAAATAAATTTACAAAAAGTTGCACCTTTTACATTAATAGTTATAAACAAAAACCATTTATTTGAATGTAGGTGGGATGCTGAAAATAAATATTGCAAAGCTCTTAATAATAAAATGACATTTATTTGGAGCAGTGCTACATTGTATGATAAAACCACGCAGCAAAAAAGACAAAATTGGTTTAACAAATTTATTTTATCAAATAAAAATCCATCTCAAAAAGATATATTTTATTTTCATACAGATACTGGTGATGGTGATGCAGCAAATGATTTATTGATGAATAGAGATGAGCAATATTTTACAGTAAGTATTTCTAGCATTGCTGTTGTAGAAAACGAACTTAACATGCACTACAAAGATTTAAAAAATAATGACAGTATTACCACAGGTTTTGCCACTCAAAATGCCATTGCCTAAATACAAAGCACACGCAAAAACTCGTACTCCCTTTTTTATAAAATTATTTAATTGGGAATACTGGAGTAGTAGCATAGTGTACGCACCTATGTATGTATACTGGCTATACCTATGTATTCGTGCAAGAAATTTATTTTTCTTTAGTGCTAGTAATCCTACAATTGAAAATGGAGGCTTGTTGATGGAGCGAAAAAGTGATATTTACAATATAATGCCTAGCCAATATTACCCCAAAACATTGCTGGTAACGGAAGGTTTAACAATACAAGAAATAAGAGAGCTGATAGAAAAAAGTAACTTTAGTTTTCCAGTAATTGTAAAACCAGATATTGGTGGAAAGGGGAGAGGCGTACGAAAAATAAATAATATTGATGATGCAGTTGCTTATATAGATTATTCAAAATTTCCCATGCTGGTGCAGGCTCTAGTGAGTTTTAAAAACGAAGTAGGTATTTTTTATTATAGACTACCTTGGCAACAAAATGGAAAAATTTCAGGTATTGTAGCTAAAGAGTTTATGACTATTGTTGGAGATGGCAAAAGCACTATTGAAGAATTGATTAAGCAAAATGAAAGATATGTTTTACAATTAGAGGCATTACGAAAAATGAATGATATTAATTTGTTAGAAATCGTAGCATTTAAAGAGGAGAGAATTTTAGTACCCTTTGGCAACCATGCTCGTGGTTCAAAATTTATAGATGCATCTTTTAAAATAACGCAACTACTTGAAAAAAATATAGATGAAATTTGTAAGCAAGTACCACAGTTTTATTATGGAAGGTTAGATATAATGTTTAACAACTGGCAGGAGTTAGAACAAGGAAAAAACTTAAGCATCATTGAGCTAAATGGTGCTGGCAGCGAGCCAACACATATATATGACACATCGCATTCTATCTTTTTTGCATGGAAAGAAATTATATGGCATTGGAAATTATTGTACCGTATCAGTGTGTGGAATCACAAACATTTAAACATTGCCTATTTACCTTTTAAAGTAGGTGTAAAAATGTTTAAGGAAGTGCGCAAGGTGGAAAAAAAATTGGATGG
>JAYUJS010000281.1:0-8508 GCA_043765095.1 Ferruginibacter sp. | reverse complement strand
CGGTAAAATGAATGGTATCCTTGCTTGCATCATCATATTCTACCAATGCATTTGTTGGCACTACAAAACCACCAATATTTTTTACAACAAGTACATATCCGTTTGCCGAAGCTGTTACTTTTTCAAGCGCAATATCCATATACCCACTAGTAAAAAACCAACTGTTCCAATACCATGTAAGGTCTTTGCCACTGAGGTTACTAAAACTATTAAACATATCCCAAGGTATTGGGTGTTTACCATTCCACCTATCCATAAAGCCATGTAAGGCTTTTCTAAAAACAACATCCCCTAGCATATCTTTTAAACCAAGGTATGCCAGTGCAGGTTTACCATATTCATTGTGCCCCATTGCCTCTCCACTCAAAATATTTACAGGCGTAATAACCGGTATTTGTGATTCATCGCTTGGGTTTCTAGCCCAGCCATTTACCCTAAATTGTTTAAAAAAACCATCCGCTTTTGTTTTGCCTAAATCTGCAATGCCTATCAAGTTTTCAAAAGCCGTTGTCCAGCCCTCATCCATATACCCATAACGATGCTCATTTATACCCATATAAAAGGGGAAATAGCTATGCCCTACTTCATGCTCTGCAATAAAACGTTGTATTACATCATCCTCTTGTGGACTATCATTAGCCATCATAGGGTACTCCATATCTGCTGAGCCTTGTATAATAGTACTTTTAGGAAATGGATATGGCACACCAGGCCAGTTATTGCTATACCAATCTAGAGAGTGTTGTATATTTTTTGCTTGGTTGCTAAACTTACCTGCACCAAATATATATGCAGATTGGCAGCTACTCCTTCTTCCCGTTTTTTTATCTACCACAACACTTGTGGCATCCCACACATAGTGGTCGCTTATGCAAAAGGCTACATCGGTTATATGTTTGCAACTAAACTTCCAAGTATTGGCTGCATTTTGTTTAGTTATATTTTGTGCTTGCAAATCTGCTTTAGTTACAATTTTTACAACTGAGTCTGTTTTAAAACTACTATTGTATTTTGCCAAAAAAGAAGGTTGCAATACTGCTGCGGCATTGGTTAAATCGCCTGTACCCCACACAATAAAATTTTTAGGTACGGTTACCGATACATCGTAGTCATTAAAGTCGTTGTAAAATTCTTGCGCATCCGTAAAGTCCATAAAATCCCAGCCATGCACATCATCACAAACAGCTATGCGAGGGTAAAAATAGGCCAAGTGAAAACTAGTACTATCCAATTTACCTTCTCGTCCGCTAAGCTCACTAAGGTCATAATGCCATTTAAAACTTAGGGTAATGCTATCGCCTGTTTTAAGCGATTGTGCCAATTTTACAAACTGAGTAGTTTGCCCATTTGCTTTTGCAATGCTGGCTATCTTTTCATTTTGTTTAAATTCGTCTATAATAATTCCCTCTGTAAGATAATCACTAGAAACTGTACCTTGCCTCACAGCACCTGGCGTATGTATGTTCAAAATAAGTTTTAAAGCCAGGCCACTCAATGGTTTTGGATTGTTGTTGGTATATACAATTGTTTCTACTCCATCCACTCTTTTGCTTGGTGGCATAAGAGAAATATTAATATTGTACTTACCTTTATTTTGCCAGTACTTGCTACCAGGCTTACCATCTGCACTGCGAGTTTCGTTGGCAAAAGCTTTTTTAATATTGCTTGGCATCATTAATTGTTGCTGCGCTTGCATGGCTATACTTGCTACAATACCTACAAACATTAGTACTATTTTTTTCATATTTAATCAGTTAATTTTTTGGTAAAAATAAAGTAAAAGTTTTTTGTATACAAGGGGTTAGAAGGGTTTTATGTGAGCGGTAAAAATGAGGGGTGAGGGGGATAATTATATAAATTTCAAATTTCCATGGTGATTACATAACTAAATCGGCAATTTTTAAAATTTAATTGATTAATAATACCACTTGTTTTATTTTTTTCAAAAATTACAACTTCTTTTTAAAATATTTTTTTAACATTTTTTTGTATGTTAAGAATTAGTAGTACTTTGTGTACACCAAAATATATAAATATGATAAAATACGCAATGAAATTATTTATTATGCTTTCTTTTCTTGCACCATTTACCAGTATTGGACAATTAGTAACAGGCGTAGTAGTAAGTGATGATGACAATAATTTATTACCAAATGTTACAGTTGTAGTAAAAGGCACTAAAAAAGTTACTAAAACAAACCAAGATGGTTTTTACTCAATTGTTGCTGAATTGGGACAATCATTAATTTTTACATTTGTTGATTATTCAAAACAGGAAGTTACAGTAAGTTCAGAAAAACGAAACATAAGACTTATAAGAAAAAGAACCGACTTAGGCGAAGTGGTAGTAACTGCCTTTGGAGTGAAAAAAGATAATCGCTCATTAGGGCATGCAGCACAAAATATTACAGGAGAGGCTGTAGCAGAGACCCAAAGAGATAATTGGGCAAACGCATTAACTGGTAAGGTTGCAGGTGTTACAGTAAACTCTACAAGTGGTGCGCCAGGTTCATCATCACAAATTGTACTTCGTGGTTTTAATTCTATAGGGGGAGATAATAGTGCACTTATTATTTTAGATGGCGTTCCGCTAAATAATAGTGTATTTAGCCAAAGCAAACTTGGGAGTGATGGGCCTAACAGAACAAATGATTTTACAAATAGAGCAGCGGATATTAATCCAGAAGATATTGAAAGCATAACCGTTTTAAAAGGGCCAGAGGGTGCGGCACTTTATGGAGTAGAAGCTGGAAATGGTGCAATTATAATAACCACTAAAAGAGCAAAGGCACAAAAGCTAAAAATTTCTTACGATAATAATTTTAGATGGGAACAAATTACTAGGTTTCATGATGTACAAAAAGTATATGATAACGGATTTAATGGCAGTCCAATAAATACTACTCGTTCATTTTTTGGACCAAAATATGCCGATGGAACTAAATTTTATGATAACCCAAGAAACTTTTTTAATATAGGAAAATCTTTTAAACATAGCCTAACATTAGAAGGTGGCTTTAGAAATACTGGTATTAGAGCAAATTTTTCATATTATAATCAAGAGGGAGTAATACCAAACTCAGGTAACGAAAAAATAAATGCACGTGTTACTTTAACCACTAAGGCTTCTAAAAAAGTCGAAATCTCTACAACTGCTGCATTTTATAATCAATATAATAGAAAAGCTTTTAGAGGTACTGGTGGTTACTATTTAAGTTTGTTAAGATGGCCTTTAGATGATGATGCTAGAAAATGGCAAAATGTTTCGGGAAGTAGAAGGATAATATCAAAGAATGCTGGTGTTGATAATAATGCCGAAGACAATAATCCATATTTTGAAGTAACGAGAAATAAAAATTTTGATATTTCTAATAGATTTACTTTTAACACGAATATTACCTACAAAGCTACGGATTGGTTAAATTTTGACTTAAGACTAGCAACAGATGTTTACACCCAAAGAGGCGGCTATATATATGATAGAGAATCCGCTAACTTTTTTACGGTTGGTGGCAGAATGGAAGAATATAGCAGCAAGTTTCAATCATATAATTCAAATTTTTTAGTGACTGCTAAAAAGAAATTTGGAGATTTAAATGTGAAGTTATTAGTGGGACAATCTTTCGATGATAGAACAACCACTACTTTCGCAACATTTGGTGATAGTTTATTTGATGCAGTAAGAAACCTGGCTCCAAAAGATTTAAGAATAGATGGCTATTCATCTACCTTAAAAAGATTAAATAGTAGAACACAAGGGAGAGATACTTTAACCATACAAAGAAGCATTGGTGCATTTGCGGAATTAAATTTAGGTTACAAAGATTTCCTCTATTTAACTGCAGCAGCTCGTAATGATTGGTTAGCAGAATTCCCTACAGATAAGCGTTCTTATTTTTATCCTTCAATTAATACTAGTTTTGTTTTTAGTGAGTTTATTCCTAAAAATAAAATTTTGACTCTAGGAAGATTAAGAGCATCTTATGCAAAAACGGGTAAACGTTCTTTTCCTTATGCTAACCAATCAGTTTATACAAACGCTGTAGGTAGCACAAATGGTTATGGAAATTCTTATGGCTTTGGAGCAAACAATCCCGATTTATTTCCAGAGCAACAAACTACTATTGAATTAGGAACAGAGTTGAAATTTTTTAATAATAGGGTAAAATTAGATGTGGCTGTTTACAACACAGATATTAAAAATTCTATAGCTGCAAATGCAAGACCAAGTTATGCTACTGGTTTTATATTATATACTTCAAACATAGCTGATTTGTATAATAGAGGACTTGAAATTTCACTCGGTATAGATTGGTTAAAAAAGAAAAACTTAAGTTGGAACACCTCTTTTAACTTTAATAAAATGGCTAATAAAGTCACGAAATTACCATTACCAGAATTTTATAATTCTGATACTTGGCTCGTAGGTTACAGAGCTAGCTTATACAGAGACCAACCAACAACTACTATTGGTGGGCAAAATTATTTGCGAAATGATAAAGGTGATATTTTAATAAATCCTAGTAATGGCTACCCAGAAGTAGACCCAAATTATGTAAATATTGGAGATAGAAATCCAGACTTTGCAATGGGTATAGTAAATAGTTTTGCTTACAAAGGGCTAAAACTATCGTTTACGCTTGATTGGAAACAAGGTGGAGATGTATTGAATGGTACAGAACAACAGCTTGTGATAAGTGGATTAAGCAAAAGAACATTGGATAGAGAAACTCCAAGAATAATACCAGGAGTATTGCAAGATGGGTTACAGAACAGCGCTACCCCTACCAAAAATACAATTGCAATTAATCCATACTTTCAAAATGATTACTACCAAGGAAGAACTTACGCTGTAGATTTTGTTGAAAAGAATGTAAATTGGCTAAGATTAAGAGATGTTACATTAAGCTACAATTTTGGTAAAAAAATATTAAACGCTTTAAAAATATTTTCTTCTGCCTCAGTATTTGTAACTGGTACGGATTTATTTATAATTACAAACTATTCTGGGCCTGACCCAGCATCAAATGGAACCACACCAGCATCTGGCGGCGTAGGAGCATTTGCAATTGATTTAGGAGCAACTGCTACACCAATAGGAATTAATACAGGACTAAGAATTTCATTTAAAAACGGGAAATAATTACAATATGAAAAAGATAATAATATTTTTAATAACATTAATTACACTAACAACTTCGTGCAAAAAGTATTTAGACGATGCATATAAAAACCCTAATTTACCTACTTATGCCCCACCTGAGCAAGTTTTACAATCTTGCATATCTTCTATGCATAGAGGTATAGCGTTTGATGCAAGAGCAATAGGATTTTATACTCAAAATTTTTCTCAAGTTCCAAACGGAACTACTTTAAATGCAGCCTCATTTAATGCCGAAAGACATGGTTATAGTGCTGGTAGTGATTTTGGAGGAGAAATTTGGAGAACACATTATTGGAATATGGGTTTTAATATTATAGATATGATAGACTCTAGTAGAATAACTGGCAAGTACGATTACATAGCTGCTGCTTTTTCTTTAAACGCATGGAGCTGGGTATCACTTGCGGATGTGCATGGAGAAACTCCTGTAAAACAAGCTTTTGAAAAAGGAAGGCTTTCTTTTGATTATGATGAACAAAACATAGCTTATGAAACTGCATTGCGATACTGTGACTCTGCTTTGTTAAACTGGGCAAAGGCTGCCGATATGCAAACTTCTACCTTAGCAGAAGGCGATTTTTATTTTTTTAAGGGAAATCAAAATCGTTGGGTAAGGTTTGTAAATGGCGTAAAGGCTAGGATTTATCATCGTTACTCAAAAAAAAGCAGTTATCTAACTAAAGAGGTTGATAGTGTTATCAAATATACCAATCTTGCCATGGCCTCTACAAATGATGATGCTATGGTTCAATTTAATATTGCTTACCCAGATGCTACAGCACAAAACTTTTTTGGACCGAGAAGAAATAATTTGGCACAGTTTAGAGTTTCACAATTTGCTATAAATATGCTTATAGGTAATACTACAACTGCTGGCTTAGTTTACGGAAATACAACCAATGACCCTCGATTAAAATACATGTTTCGCCCATCCCCTAACGGCACTTATAATGGTATTATCTCTGGCAAATTTGCAGACAATCCGGCTGCGCCTGCAGTAAATGATACAAGAGTACCAAGTTTGTGGGGAGTAATTGGGCAAACATCTGGACCTGGTTTAGGCCTAGATAGTGGAGCTAGAACTTTTTTTAGAAATGACAGTAAATTCCCTATAATGACTTATAGTGAAATGCAGTTTTTAAGAGCCGAAGCATACTTTTTAAAGGGTGATTTAACAAATGCTAGAACTGCTTATGTAAATGGTATTAATGGGCATTTTGATATGCTAAATACCCATTTTTTTGGATACCTAAATGCAGTTGGTACCGCCTCACCAATACCTATGGCAAATGTGCCAATACCAGCTGCTGAAAGGGCTGCGTATTTAGCAGATGTAAATTTTGTTCCACCTGCATCTGGGCTTACTTTAAAACACATTATGTGTCAAAAATATTTATCGCTTTGGGGTTGGGGTTTTGTAGAAAACTGGGTGGATATGCGAAGATATAATTATGATGAAAATGTAATTTACCCATCATTTACAAGATTGAATATTGTAAGTTTATTTCCTGATAATGGTGGCAAATTGGCTGAAAGGTTAAGACCGAGGTATAACTCTGAATACCTTTGGAATATTGAAGCGCTTACAAGGGTTGGAGGATTTAACCCTGATTTTCACACAAAAAAAGTTTGGTTTAATTTACCATAATTTACACTTAAAATCATAAAATGAAAATTATTAAAATAATTACTACAATAATTTGTATCTCTATTATTGGAATATATAGTTGTAAAAAGAAGGATAAAGATTTAATTGATGATAATAATAAGTGGGTTTATTTAGACTCTAATACAAGTACAAATATAAAAATAATTCAAGTTTTTGCTGGTAATACTCCGCAAATACCTACTGCTGTAAATTTAACTACAGGGCCACAGGTTTTTATTTATGCTAATGGACAAAAACTTAATGGACTAGCACTTAGTTATGGTAGCCCATGGCCCACAACTAATGTATACGGCAACCTACCAAGCGGGCTTATTAAATTTGATGTTATAAATGCTAGAATGGATTTAACGGTAGTGCCCAATGTGCCAAAATTTTTAACTGGTGATACATTGGCTACCTTTTCATCAACACTTGAAAAAGGGAAGTTTTATAGTTTATATATTGGGGATACTGTTCCATCTTTAAAAGTTACAATAAAAGAAGATTTGTTTGTAGAACCTAAATTGGAAACATACAAAATAAGATTTGCAAATTTTTCAATGAACAATAATCCAACTGATACGTTTAGCATTTTTAGTAGGAGAGAAAATAAAGAAATTATATTTAATATAAGCCATAAAGAAGTTAGTGACTGGGTGCAATTGCCTATTCCAATTCTAAGTGATACTTTTGAATTAAGAAAAAAAGGAAGCACCGTTAATTACCTAAATGCGATACCAAGTGGAGCTGCACTCCCAGGTTTTTCACCTACTCCACTTAGAATGTACACCATAGCAGTAAGAGGAAAAACTAATATAACAGCAAAAACAAACTTAGCAACAATATATATTAATCGTTAATAAATAATTATGTCAAAACCATTAAAGTTTTCTTTTTTCTTAGTAGTGTGTATTTTTGTTTTCTTATCTGGTTGTGTAAAAAAAGACCCAGAAACAACAATAGCTCAAGTATTATTTGTACCGCTATCCCCTAACGCTTCTGCAGTAGATTTTTCAATTAATGGAAATATAGTTGCCACTGGGGTTGGTTATTCCACTACGGTTGGTACTGTACGGTACACACTACCTTATTATACAATTGAACCAAAAGCAAATTCAACTATTTCCTACAATGTAAATGGATTTAGCACTCAAAGAGCGGCTGTTACCAAAGACCTAGTTGACGAATCAGTATATTCTACATTTTTAATAGATACAGGTGTATTAATAAAAGCTGTGATTGTAAAAGATGATATGACTGAGCCAACACCAGGTAAAGTAAAGATTCGCTTCTTTCATTTTTCACCACGTAATGTAGACTTAGATGTAGAAATACAAGGCACGACGACTAAACTATTTGCTAACAGGAAATTTAATGACCAATTTCTAGATTCTAAACTTGAAAACTTTATAGAAATAGACCCTGGTACATATACATTTTTGTTTAAAAACACAGCAACTGGTGCAACTTTGTTTACTACTACAGCACAAATTTTATTAACAAATAGAATATACACGCTAGCAGCTAGAGGATTACCAACTGGTACTGGCACATTAGCATTAGGTGCCTGGGTTTATCCTAATAAGCCTTAAGAATTATGTTGCGAAAAAGCCCTTGTAAAATTTCTCTTACAAGGGCTTTTTATGTAATATATGTTGTAACAAAATTCTATCCCGTCAGCTTCTCCGCATTTTCC
>JAYUJS010000280.1:0-8514 GCA_043765095.1 Ferruginibacter sp. | reverse complement strand
AAGCACCAACAGTTAAACAAAAAATAATGCTACTGTTGATGCCTAAAGGTATAAATTAAAAAATATTATAACAATACTTTATCAATTACATGTACTACACCATTTGTAGCTACGATATTGAACGTTGCTGATGGAGTTGCAGTAATAATATTTGATGAGGTAGCTGTAGAACCCGTTATTTTAACACTGGTACCTGAGAAAGACAATGTTTGTTGTGTACCTCCTGTAGTAGATGGTAGATTAGCAGTATTTGTAGTTGGGGTAGATACAGCAGATAAATCACTTGCAAATACGTTTGTAGGTAACACATGAGCCAATACAATTTTTCTTACTGTAGCAGAATCTGCGGCTGTGATGGCTGCTGGTGTAGCAAAACCTGCTGCCCTAAATGCATTGTTAGTAGGAGCAAAAACTGTGAATTTGCCAGTGCCAGACAAAGTAGGAACTAATCCAGCTCTAGCTGCCGCCGCAACTAATATTGTAAAAGTTGTATCACCAACAGCAATACCTGCAATAGTTTTTGTAGGAGGTAATAATATACCATTTATAACATGTATTACGCCATTATCTACTATTACGTTAGCGGTAATTACTTTTACACCATTTAAAAATACTCCATTACCATTATTAGATGCAAATAAACTCTTAGTATTTAAAGTAGTTACTGCATCTGAAATAGGTACAGATGTTGAAGCTACTTTTGTACCTAGTGCATGGTATAAAATAATTGCTTTTGCAGTTGCAGAGTCTAACGTATTAACAAGTGCATCTGTACCTAATCCAGCAGCTCTAAATGCGGCATTATTAGGTGCAAACACAGTAAAAGTTCCAGCGCCAGATAATGTACCAGCTAATCCAGCTTTTTTTACTGCTGTTAATAACAAAGAAAAGCTAGTATCAGCAGATACATAACTTGCAATTGTTACAGGTGTAAGGGTAGGTGTAGGCTCAGGGGTAGGGTCATCTTTTTTGCAAGATGAGAAAGTTACTATCGTACCAATTGCGGCCACGAATAATGATTTTTGAATTGTTTGATAAATTTTCATGATGTTTTAATTTTTTGTAAAGTAAAAAAGCATACAAGAAATTATTGTGCCAAGTAGAGTGAATTGTGGAAAACCTGTAGTGAGTTGTGGTTATTTATCAAAAATTTTTTTATACAGAGAAATCAATAAAGAAAAGTTTGCTAATGAAAAATGAAAATTTTCATTTTAAATTGAGCTGTTAAATAAGATTTTAAAACTAATTATCTCTTTGGTAAAAAAATCTCTGCAATCATGCAACGAACTCCACCACCACCTATAGTTTCAATGGTGGGAATTAAAATTGGTAATAAATTGTAATAATTTTTAATTGTATTTTTTTTATCTTCTTCTAAGCTATCATAAGCCCTTTGAGAAAGCACTACTATGTTTTTATTATTATTAATTTTTAGCGCCAGTACATTACATGCAAAATTGTGCATTTGTATAAAACTAACATCAATAATTATGTGCTTTGTATAAAAAAATGATTGTAATACCAATTCCTTATCTTTTGGGTTTGTAATACTATCTAAACAAATAATCGCAATGTTTTCTAAAACGCAAAGCATTACATTGGTATGGTATATTGATTGACCATTTTGGTTGTAAGCATTAAAATATATTGGTTGGTAGCCGAGTTTACTACATAATTGTACAAAAATATCTTTACTTGTTCTTGGGGATAAACAAGCATAGGCAATTTTGTGCACATGGTTAAAAACGATGCTCCCAGTGCCTTCTAAAAATTTATTTTCTTTTTCATAAATTGAAAAATCAATAATATTTTTTACTATAAATTTTTCTTTAAGCGTTTTAATAACATCTAATCTTCTTTCATAACGCCTATTTTCTGCTAGCATAGGGTACAATATTACAGTGCCATCTGCATGACAACTTACCCAATTATTTGGAAAAATAGCATCGGGCTTTATAGGGCTTTCTGTATCATTTATAGTGGTAACATCTACACCATTAAAATTTAAGGCTTCTCTAAAATTTTCAAACTCCTTTAACACTTTGGCTGCTATATATCCGTTATCAACATCTATGCTATTTTGAAATGAATTGCTTAAAGCAGTTTCAGTATTAAAAAAAAAATTAGATGGGCGAATGAGTAATATACTATTAGTACTTTGCATAATTTAATGCTACTTTTTTATTTTAATTTGCATGGCATAGTTGTAAGTGTCTAATGAAGTGATTACTATTTTGTTTGTATCTGCAAAGTGTAGATACGAATACAATTTTTCTTGTGTAAATCGCTGACTCCAAAAACCTTCTTTAGTAGCAGTAAAAGTATCTTCATTACTTGTTATAACCGTCATGCCCATTTTATTATACGATTCTTCTTGCTTTTGCCTTGTGCTTTCATTGTCTATATAACAAGCTCCTAATAATAATGCTCCACCTTCATTTATTAAATTATATGCGGCATAAAAAACAGCATCAAATTTTTCATTTTTTGTAAGGTCTAATATTTTTTCTGCATTTTTATATGTTTCAAAAGAAAAATTATCAGGATAAAAATTGCCAGGGGTAAACCATGTACAAATTACTAAGTCATATTTTTTTTGTAAAGTTGCTAAAGCTGTTGCCTCAAATAAAAAAGCAGTTACTTTATTTTGTATTTTATATTTTGTAATGTTTTGGTTTGAAATATCTACACAAGCCTGTGCATTATCTGTGCCATCGTAGGTGGTAATCATTTCCCAAATTTCTTTTACACCACATAGGTGCATGGGTATCCTTGCATTGCCTATACCAATATCTAAAATAGAAATAGGAGCATTTTTAGCAATTGCTAACTCAGCAATTACTTTTTTTAGCTCTATAAATTCTGCCCATTGTGCTTGTATTAAATGTTCTGAAACATAATTTAAATCAAAAGATTTTTCTACTGTATTAGCGTTATCGTACATAGCCATAACAAAATGCTTAAAAATATTAATTAATTTTTATTTCAAATAAACTTAGTTTTAGTGAGTCGTAGTGCTTGGGCAAACTATCTGATTTCATTTCTGGCGATAAGCCTAAAAAAGTAAAACCGCATTGTTGATAATGCTGTATTAATTTTTCATTATCGCCCCATGTATCAAGCCTAATATAATTCTTATTTTTTTCTTTACAATAAATTTTGGCCCAGTTTACTATTTCTTTTACAAAGTTATTGCCCCTATAATTTGGGTGTGTTACAATTCGATGAATGTAAATGGCTAGGTCATTATCTTTTTCACCCCAAATAATAGGGTCGTTAAATGTTATGGCAAATATTGCTACTACTACACCATCTTTAATCATTTTAAATTGCCTATTTTCTGCAATTTCTGTTTGCACTAGGCCTACATCAAACCCTTGCCAATGCTTGTTAAATTTAGTTTTTTGGTAGGCGATGGCGTATTCATAAAAGGTAAAAATTGTTTCTATATCTTCAACAACACTATTTTTTATATACATAATAAAGTAAAATAAAGCATAAAAAAAGAGCCAACTTTCGAAGGCTCTTTTTGTAAAAAATAATTATTTAAAATTTGTAATTAAAGGTAAGACTATACATTGTACCTAATTGGCTAAAATGTGAGCCATCATAAGTTGTAATGTTGTAACGTCCATCAAAAGTAATATTCAAATCTTCGTTGCGAAGCAAAGTAGGATTATTTACAATTGCATTAGCCGCTGCTGACCCATCAGACTTAATTGTGTATTTTGGAATAACATTAAAAATATTATTCATATTAAATGCAATAGACAATTTTTTAGTAGCTGCATAATTAATACCTAAATCTGTAACGTTAGCAGTTTTAAACTCTGTATATAAACCTGGGTCAGAAAAATCTGCTTGTTTAAACTTTGTAGGTCCAAAAGTGGTATTGTTTAAAGAAAAACCCCAATCCCCTAAGTCGTAATTTATACCAAAAATATATTTAAATTTCGGTCTTGAAGTAAACATCAAAGCATCTTGTGTTGCATTAAATACTGTTTGCCCAGCTAATGAGCCAGTTAATGCTTTTACACTTGCAGGATTATTTACAGCACCATCTACTTTATTAGTAGTTGTAATATTACCAGATAAATTAAAACCTAATTTACCCTTGCCAGCTTTCAGGTTTTTGTATTCTGCTACAAAATCAATACCCGATGTTATGGAATTTATACCATTAACAAAGAATGCTTGACCACCAGCTCCAAAATCTACAAGGTTTCCTAAAACAATTCTATCCTTTACAGTAATATTATAGTAGTCTAAAGTTACATTAAAGTTTTTAGAAGGTTTTATACCAATACCAAATGTTAGGTTTGTAGATTTTTCAGGATTTAATTTTGGCACTCCATTAGCCCTAGCAGCAGTAGATACATTATTTATAATGCCAGTAATTTGAATAGAACCACCAGCAAAGGTAGACTGTGATTTTTCTGTATATATTTGGTGCAATGATGGTGCTCTAAAACCAGTAGATGCTGAACCTCTAAAAGTTAATTTATCATCTAATGCTTTATATCTAGAACTTATTTTCCATACTGTTGCTGTTCCAAAATCACTATAATTTTCTCCACGGATTGTGCCGTTTAGTAAAAAATCTTTTGTAATATCATAAGCTATATCAAAATAAGCTCCAAAGTTATAACGGTTAAATTTACCAGAGTTTTCTGGCGTATTACCTTGATAAGAATCTGCTCCTAATCCATCATAAGATTGTTTATCGCCTGCTACTACTTCAAAATTTTCTGTTCTTACTTCAGATCCAAAACCAATGCTTACATTATCAGCCACTACTTTTGATATATCTATATTACCTACTAAATGGCTAAATTTTGTACCACCTGGTTTAAAAGTATTTTGCCCAACATATATATTAGGATTTGGAGCATAAATAAAAGCTCCTCCTGCGTTCTTAGATCTATTTTGAGAATTGGTAACGGTATAGTCCTGTGTGTTTCCTCCTGCTGTTAAACTTGCATCAGAAACCCATCCGTTAATTTTAGATTTAAAGCCTACCGTTGCGTTATAATCATTTAAATCCCCAATAAATGTTGGTACATAACCTACGTAAGAAGCTGCTGTACCTGTACCATACAAAGATGCTAGGTAAGGTATTCCGCCGCTAGATATTGGTATTGTTGCATCTCTCCAATACGGAGCTCTGTAGTTTGCATAAGAGTTTACTTTTTTTACTACATAAGCAGCATTGTAATATAAATTTGTTGTTGAACTTAATTCACTACCACCATTTAATTCAAATTTAGCTGCTACCGTTTCTGGCGCACCATTAATATTGCCACCATCAGGTTTTAATGCTAAAAAAGCTTGCGTACGTGCAATAGGCACTCCCCAATATGCAGCCTCGTCTGCTGCGCTTAATATGCCTGGTCTATTTGCTAAACCTACTTTAGAAAAATCTATAGTGTAGTTTATATAACCTTTTTCACCAATTGTAGAGCCATTGTTTACACTTAAGCCATACATTTTACCATCGCCTTTACCTGTAATACCAGTTCTTAATGTAGCAGAACCTCCGCTAGTATTTTTCTTCAAAATAATATTCATTACACCTGCTATAGCATCAGAACCATATTGTGCAGATGCACCATCACGAAGGATTTCTACTCTTTCAATAGCATCTGTAGGTATTGCAGATATGTCGGCACCTGTTTCTCCACGCCCTGGCGATGTTTGTGTATATACTAGAGAAGACATATTTTTTCTTTTACCATTTATTAAAATTAATGTACGGCTTGGTCCCATATTTCTAATTTCATAAGGGTCTAATAAAGACGTAGCATCATTTACTGGTGTTTGTACAGTATTAAATGATGGTACACGGTATTGCAAAGCTTTGTCAAAAGTTAACTGCCCTGTAGATTTTAATGATTTTGCATCTACATTATCAATTGGCAATGCAGATGTGGTAGCAGACCGAGGCAACGAGCGACTACCAACTGATACAACAATTTCTTCTAATTTATCTGATGAAGCTATTAATGCTACATCTAAAGTTTTACTTTCACCAGTTGCAATAGTTACAGTTTCTACTACTGAAGTATAGCCTGTTTCTGAAAAAGTAATTTTATATGTACCTGCTTCTAATGCTAAATTGTATTTTCCTTCAGCATTTGTAGTGGTACCTTTTTTAGATGGATTAGCAGTTATACTAACACTTGCTTGCGCTGCACCATCTGAGGTTACAGTTCCAGATAATTTTTGAGCTATTAGGTTTGTACTATTTAATAGTACAAAACACAAAATTGAAAAACGAAATAATTTTTTCATTAAAATTTGGGTTTAATTAAGTAATTATGTTAAATATTTGTGAATTTACTTAAAAAAACTGTATTTTAATATATATAAAATTTATTAATATATTAGGTAATTACGGTTGCTACCCTATTTTTTTATTATTATTACTTGATTTTCAATTTTTAAGAAAAATAAAAGTATATAAGCAAAACTATATGTAATTAAGGTAATAGTACCTTATCTATTACATGTACAACCCCATTGTGGCATACAATATTAGTTGCTGTAATTGCGCAAGTATTATTTGTGGTTCCAGCTACAACTAAGCCATTGGTATTTTTCCCTTTTATTGTTATTGGGTTTGCACCAATATCTACAACCGTTTTATTTGGCAAGCCAGCAATCATGGTTAAACTATCACTTTTTAATTGTGGTGTAAATACTCTATTTGTAACTAGATGGTATCTTAAAATTGTTTTGAGTTGCAAAACGGGTATTTGGCTTATTCTTGTAAAAGAAAGTGAGGTAAGCAATGCTCTAAAAGCCGCATTAGTGGGTGCAAATACGGTAAGTGGTCTATTATTTAGCGTGGCAGTAAATGTAGAATCTCCCCCTAGTGCTGCGGTAGTGCTGTTTACCCTTGTAATGGCTACTACTAGTGAATCTAAGCCTACCGAGGCTGCTGTTAAAATAATATTGCCAGTAGGTTGCCTAAGTATGCTACTAAGTTTGTGTATAACGCCATTGTCTGCTTCTTTATTTAAAGCTTTTACTATAATACCATTTACAAACACTCCACCCGCCACATTTTTATATACATAAAACGAATCTCCATCAAGCGTTTTTTGCCTTGTTAAACTATCTATTGCAATATTTGCAGCCAGTATTTTAGGAGAAGTGGTGTGATATAAAATTAGTTTGGCTAAGCCAGCAACAGAAATTGAATCTTTTATAATTGTAGATGTAATACCAATATTTAAAAAAGCACTATCATCTGGTGCAAATAAAGTATAAGCTCCTGTGGTTTTAAATTTAAAATTGAGCCC
This sequence comes from Ferruginibacter sp., assembly GCA_043765095.1. GTDB lineage: Bacteria > Bacteroidota > Bacteroidia > Chitinophagales > Chitinophagaceae > Ferruginibacter. Next base: position 1,210 of record JAYUJS010000280.1, on the reverse strand, counting down.
TGCTTTAAAAACAGCTTGTTTTAATAATTTATAACTAGCACTGTCAGCAACTAATTTATCGGTAATGGTATTTATGGCCACAATAGTTGGTACGTCTTCTGCTTTTTTGCAAGATGAAATGATAATTGAAAGAATTACTATTATCAAAAAAAATATTTTGTTGATGTTAATTATTTTCATGAATTTATTTTTTGGATAATTTTTTATTCTAACTTAATTTTTAAGAAAGTGAAAATACAAATCAAATTGAGAAAAACTTATCTCATATTGTTAAAATTTAGCGATGCTCAATAACTCTAATTTTCTAAATTTCTATTTTAAAAAAAGTTTAGTTACAATATAAAATAGGTTTAAGTAAAATTATGAACGGTATAAAACATTCTTATGCACTCCAACTTACAGTTCCATCTTTTTCATCTTTTACAACTATGCCAATGGCGGTAAGTTGGTTTCTTATTTTATCTGATGTTGCAAAATCTTTTTTAGCTTTTGCTTCTTTTCTTATTTCTATCAATAATTCCATCACATTAGCTAATTTGCTATTATCTCCTTCGGTGGCTTGCTGTAGCCCAAAAACATCTTCTAAAAAAACTTTCATTTTTTCTTGTAATAATGTAAATGTAGCTTCTTTAATTGCTCCTACTTTTATTAATCCATCCTTTATCGAATTAATAACGGGTACCAGTTCAAACATATTTGCCAATACTCTAGCGGTATTAAAATCATCGTTCATACATTCTTCAAAACCATTCACTAGTTTTAGTATCTTTTCTTCCAACTCACTGTCTAATATGTTTGTTGTGTAGGTTAATTTTTGTAAAGTTGTATACGCATCCCACAATCTTTTTAAGCCTTTTTCAGATGCTTGCAATGCCTCATTACTAAAATCTAATGTGCTGCGGTATTGTGTTTGCAGCATAAAAAACTTTGTTGACATAGGTGAGTATGCTTGCTCTAACAATGAATGATTACCTGTAAATAATTCATGCGGTAAAAATCCATTACCAAGGCTTTTGCTCATGCGTGTACCATTTACGGTAAGCATATTTGTATGCATCCATATTTGCGCAGGGCTTTCATTAAAACATGCTACGTTCTGTGCTATTTCATTTGTATGATGTGTAGCAGCAAGGTCCATTCCACCACCATGTAGGTCAAATCTTTTACCAAGGTATTTATTACTCATTGCAGAGCATTCAATATGCCAACC
>JAYUJS010000279.1:0-1096 GCA_043765095.1 Ferruginibacter sp. | reverse complement strand
TTGTTCCACCTGGGCTGCCTACTATAATAAATGGTTTGCTATTTTTTAAAACAATAGTTGGTGTCATACTGCTTAGCATTCTTTTACCCGCTACAATGGCATTTTTTTCATTCCCTATTGCACCATACATATTAGGTACACCTGGCTTTACGCTAAAATCATCCATTTCATTATTCATAATAAAACCTGCCCCAGTTATTATTGTTTTGCTGCCAAAGTGGTCATTTAATGTAGTGGTAATAGACACCGCATTTCCTTCAATATCAATTATACTTATATGAGTAGTTTGTTCACTTTCTTTTACATTACCAGCCTTTGTAGCTTTATTATTTCCTGCTTTTGCAGGGTTATAGTCTAGCATACGTTGTTGTAGATAATTATCGCTTACAAGCTCTTTTACTGGTACTTTTACAAAATCTGGGTCGCCTAAAAACTCCGCTCTATCTGCAAAAGCACGTCGCTCTGCTTCTACAATTAATTGTATACTATTAGCTGTTTGAAATGGTTTTGAAACTAAGTTTTTAGCAGCAGTCATTTTTAATAATTGTTGTAATATTATGCCACCGCTGCTAGGCAAAGGCATAGTAATAATTTGATGGCTTTTGTATTTAAATTGCATAGCATTTCTTTCTCTTACTTTGTAATTTTTTAAATCAGCCTCACTTATAATACCATTGCTTTTTTTCATTTCTTCTGCAATAAGTTTGGCAGTTTCTCCGCCATAAAAGCCAGCTGCACCATTATCTCTTATTCGTTTTAATGTATTAGCAAGATCTATTTGTATCAAAGTGTCGCCAGTTTTCCATAGGTTTTGTTTTACAAATGCAATGGAGTTTTTATTATTTCTAACGAATACTTCTTTACTATTATTAAAATCTTCTGCTTGAGCTGATGTTATTGCAAAGCCTTTTTCGGCTAAGTTTATAGCCGTTGTTATTAATTTAGAAAATGGTAGTTTTGCATATTTGTAAATGGCAAAAATACCTGCTACTGTACCTGGTACACCACTAGCTAAATGCCCTTCCATACTTAATTTTGTAATTGGGTTTTTAGTACTATCTAAAAACATATCTTTTGTAGCTTTTAAGGGAGCTAT
>JAYUJS010000278.1:0-8531 GCA_043765095.1 Ferruginibacter sp. | reverse complement strand
TGAAGTGTGGAGTGAATCATTTTTTAACAATTGAAAATAGTAATATAATTTTCAAAGAATTATAAGTATTTTGTATATTTGAATAAATAAAATATTATGGCCGCTGAAATATTAGATAAAGATTATGTAACCATTAAGATTCCCAAAAGTGTGGGTGCAGCACGTATTAAGCGAATTAAAGATTATGCAAAATTATTAGAAAAAGAAAAAGCTACTCCTACAAAAAAAGTACCACAGAGAATTATTAATGAGTTATCAAGAGAGATAAATGCAAACATGTGGGAGCGTATAAAAAAAGAAAGAGGAATATGATGATATGATTATAATTATTGATACTAATATTTTAATAAGTGCTTCTTTAGACAAGAATAGTGAAATATATCATTTAATTACAAATGAATTTTTGAAATTAGATTTCGTAATTCCTGAATATGCTTTGGAAGAGATAAACACTCACAAAAAAAGAATTTGTACAAAAGCAAAAAAAGAGATAAAAGAATTTGAAAATAATTTATTCCATCTACTCAAAAACATAACAGTTTTATCAATTAATGAAATTTCAAATGCAGATTTCCTAACTGCCGAAGAATTAACAAAACAAATAGATATTAAAGATGCAACTTTCGTTGCATTTTCTATTTCGTTCAATTCGCTATTATGGTCAGGGGATTTGAAATTATATAAAGCACTTCGCCGAAAATCGTTCTATAATATCATTACAACAAAAGAACTAAAACAAATCATTAAAGGACTGCATTAAAAGATCCTAAACAATGAGGAAAATAATATAAAAATAGTTTGAAATTTTTATTAAAATTCAATTCCTATCTTATCAAATTCACCGTACCATTCATTTCTACTTTTTTATTATTCTTATCTACGCCAGCTATTATCCATACATAAGTGCCAGTTGGCTGAGGTTTACCAATAAAACTACCATCCCATCCTTTGAGCCACTGATTGGTTTCAAAAACTAAATTGCCATTTCTATTAAATACCCTAAAATATGTTGTGTTTGCTATGCCTGCTGGGATTGCTCTAAAAATATCATTCAATCCATCTCCATTTGGTGTAAACGAATTTGGTATATAATAAGTAGGTCCGTCATAAACTTTTACAAAAAGGGTATCGTATCCCTTGCAGCCAATAGCATCTCTTGCCTCAAGATAAAATGTTGCATCACTATTTAGATTTACCAAAGTATTTTGGCTAAATGGACTAATAATATTTGCAGAAGAAGTCCAGTTATAATACAAACCACCAGCACCACGAAGCAGATGTGGCGCATCTTTAGCAGCAATGGTATCTTTTCCTGCGAAGGCATTTACAAAAGGCTGCACTATTACTTTCACAGAATCGCTTATTGAGTAATCACAACCATAAGCAGCACTGGTAGTAGTGGCGGTTATTTTATACCAAGATGTGATGATGGGGTGCACCATGGTTTGTAATTCGTTGGGTGTGGTTAAGCTATCTATTTTTGTCCAAGCGTACTCAATTAAATTATTAGATGTATGGGTAATTATTCCTTTAATTATTGTAGAATCAAAATGACAAATAATAACTGGAGAAATAGTTTTTAAAATTGGTTTCAGGCGCACATTTACAATTATAGTATCTTCTGTAATACAACCACCAAGTGTAGCTTTTAAAATATATACAGCACTATCTGCGGGAAAAACTGTTGCATCTTTTTTTGATAAAGTATCAATAGAACTGCTGGGCACATTTGTTGAGCGCCACAAATAACTAAATGCTGTTGGAGAAATAACAGGAAAAAATTGCAAAGATTTTGCTTCGCATAAAGCGGTATCAGCCCCAATATTTACAGTAAGATTATTATTTACATCTACTACAATTTGTGCCCTTGGCCCTTCGCATGCAAGTGTAGCGCCTTGCTGTGTTTGGCTCACAAAATAATTAAGACTAACGGGTGCAACAGTAGTATTAGGAATGGGAGCAGTAGCAATACCTGTGCCACCTGCATTTGAATTATACCAAAGTAAATTAGTGCCACTTGCAGCAAGTGCTATGGCTACATCATTTGGGCAATAATGCAAAGGAGTAATTACTGTAGGTGCAAGTGGTGTAGCATTTACATTTACAATTATAGGAGTGCGAGCACTTTCGCAGATACCAATAGTATGAGATACATAATAAGTAGTATTGCCAGCATTTACTGTAGACGGTATTAGCGCAACCGAAGTACCAGAGCCACCTGCAGGAGTTGTGTACCAAAGTAAACCTGTACCAGTAGCCGTGAGTGTAGGAGCGGTAATGCCTTGACAATAATTTTTAGGAGAGGTAACAGTAGGAGCTGTAGGTAATGCCGTAATAGAAAAAGGAAATTGTGTTCCCGCTGGCATTGCATCTTTACAAATATCTAAAATTGTATTTAAGTCTGTACCATTATTTACTACTAAATTATAATTACCAGCGGGCAAAGGGGTTTGCAATTGTATGGTTAGTTCTGTAATAGAATTAGAGCCTGTACTGCAATTAGAAACAATACCTGTGATTATATTAGTGCCATTTGTAATAGAAAATTCAGAACCTGAAGTTGTAATACTATCACACAAAACATCTTCGCTAAAAGTAACTTTCACAAGAGAATGGTTACAACCTACCAGTGATACATTTGTAATACTAGGTGGAGTATTATTTGTGAGTACTGCTGTGCCACCAGAGAAACTGAGGTTGTAACCAAGCCCTGAGTTAGACCAGTTTGTAACCATTAATAAATAATCATGTCCTATAATTAAGTTTGGCATACTGTTAAAAGAATTAGTAGGTCCGCCGCAGTTAATACTGGAACTACCCGCTGCGGTGCAACCTGTAATGCTACTAAAAGGTGGCGTTGCTTGGCATAAATTTATTGAAACTCTCAAATCCATTGTATAAACATCTTGTGGAAGATGACCTGTAACATCCATAATTTCCCAATCATAATCATCATTAGTAGAATTAGGGGTTATTAAAAACCCCAATGTTCCAGTTTGATAGCAATGAAATTTATACCAAATAGAATTGCTAGAAGTAACTGGCTCGCCCGTACAAACACCAAAACCCTGAGGTATGTTTGGCCCTATGCAAGATGGTACATTTGCCTGTGGAAAGACTAGCGTACCACATACAGAAACCCCCGTTTGCGGAGTCCCACCAGAACCACTACAATTTTGTGCCTCAGCAGTAATAGAAAAAATTAAAAATAGTAAAGTAAAAAAACGCATCTTTTCATAGTTTAAGAAACATAAAAATAAATAAAAAAAATAGCTTTACCAATTTATACAATGCACAATAGATGTGAGTTTGAGCTAAGTTGAAGCATTTAATAATACCAATCGAGTGAAAAGTTTTTTTATTGAAGTCAATGTATTTCAAAAATGTAATCCTCATCCTCGTTTTGTTACTTAAAAATACTATCCTACTTTTGAAAAAAGAAAATATATAAAAATAATTTATACAAGTGCAACTTACTCCCGAGCAACAATCCATCATAAACTCAACAGGCGACATTAAAATAAATGCCGTAGCTGGCTCGGGTAAAACCACAACTGTTATTGAATATGCCGCTACTAGGCCACGATACAGCAAAATTTTATATTTGGCTTTTAATAAATCGGTAAAAATAGAAGCCATTAAAAAATTTGCAGATAAAGGTTTAACGAATGTAAAAGTAGAAACCGCTCATTCATTAGCATACAAGCAAATTGTATTTGGCAATAATTATAGCGTAAAGGCACAAGGTTATAAAACCAATGAAATAGCTGATATACTTGGGTTGCAGGGCAATGGTGAAAAACATTATGAATATGTGCTTGCCAATCACATCAATAAATTTATTGCATACTTCTGCAACAGCGATAAACAAAAAATACAAGAGCTAAATTATCTTGATACTATAAGTGATGCAAAAGCAAAACAGTTTATTAAAAATTGTTACCAATATTTAGAAGGCTTTACAAGATTATTTCTAAAAAAAATGAATGATGGTGAAATAGACATTACACATGATTTTTATTTGAAAAAATTCCAACTATCAAAACCCAATCTTTTATACGATTATATTTTGTTTGATGAAGGACAAGATGCATCTGCCGCTATGTTAGATGTATTTTTACAACAGAGAGCTACCAAGGTAATTGTAGGAGATACACACCAACAAATATATAGCTGGCGACATGCAGTAAACTCATTGGAGAAAGCAGATTTTGCTACGTTTCATTTATCTACTAGCTTTAGATTTGGTACAGATATAGCCAAGCTCGCAATGGAAGTATTGCAATGGAAAGATAATTTAGAAGATTACAAACCCTTGCTTATAAAAGGAAAAGGAACTAATAAAAAAAGTATTTCAAAAGCGGTAATAGCAAGAACAAACTTGGGCTTACTTTTAAAAGCAATAGAGTATGTTACCGAAAAAAATAAATTAAAAACATTATACTTTGAAGGAAATATAAATTCTTACACATACGCTGATGATGGTGCATCATTGTACGATGTATTAAATTTATATAATGGTAAAAGGCAATTGATAAGAGATACACTTATACAATCTATGAAAAACATAGAGGAGCTAGAAGAGTACATAGAAAAAGCAGAAGATGTACAGCTGGGTATGATGGTAGAAATTGTAAAAGAGTATGGCAATGAAATACCTAATATTATAAAATCTATAAAGGATAAGCATGTACCCAATGATGACAAAGAAAAAGCGGATGTGGTTTTTTCTACAGTGCATCGTTGTAAGGGTATGGAGTACGATGAAGTAGAATTGGTAAATGATTTTACCAATGAAACTAAAGTAGAAAAAATTGCAAACGATAACAATGACGATGATTTAAAAAATACAAAAACAAATGAAGAAATTAATTTATTATATGTAGCTATTACTCGTACAAAAAATATTATTCATTTTCCAGAAACAATGTTGCCGTATGATTTTCCTGCATCGCCGCATATAAAAATAATAAGAGTAGAACCCGAAGAAGAAAAGAAATCAAAAAATAATAAGAAAGAAGCATTAAAAAATTTACAAAAAATAAAAGAGAAACCTTACGGTTTTGATAAGATAAGAGAAAACCATAAAGATGCATACAGACCTTGGACAGATGCGGATGATGCCATGCTAAAAAAACTTTTTGGCAGCAGCGATACAATTGCAGAAATAGCAAAGAACTTTGGGCGAACCAAAGGAGCTGTTTTTGCTAGAGTAAAAAAATTAGGGCTTTCTTTCTAAACAAAAAATAAAAAATACGCTTTTCATTGGTAGTCTAACTTACAAGTGCTACATTTATTGGATATGGAGTTAGAAAGTTAAATAAATATTTTTCAAAAGCATACAAAATTTGTTAATCTTGAATATTCTTGTTGTTAGCGTTAAATTACAATTTTTTGAGCCTGAGCTGACTCTAAAATTATAGTAAGTTTTTATAGCAAATATCAAACAAAATAAAGAACAGTTAATTATCTACCTAAACCTAAAAATTTATACATTTCTTTATCAACTAATATTGCACATGAACCAACGCTTTTATTCACTTGATGTTTTTAGAGGAGCTACTGTAGCCCTAATGATATTGGTAAACAACCCTGGCAACTGGGGGCACATTTACTACCCACTTGACCATGCTGAGTGGCATGGTTGTACCCCAACGGATTTGGTATTCCCTTTCTTTTTATTTGCAGTAGGTAATGCAATGGCTTTTGTAATGCCTAAGCTTGAGGCAGCTGGCGAAGCATTTTTTTGGAAAAAAGTTATCAAAAGAAGTTTGCTCATTTTTGTAATTGGTTTGCTACTAAATTGGTTTCCATTTTTCTTTTACAAAAACGACTATTTGGTTTTAAAAACATGGACACATGCCTCAATAAATGCTAAAGGAGAAATTTTTGGTGTAAGAATATTTGGAGTGCTACAGCGGATTGCTTTGTGTTATTTCTTTGGTTCAGTATTAGTACATTATTTAAAAGTGCGTGGTGCATTTATAGCAAGTGCTGTTATTTTATTAGGCTATTGGTTTTTATGTTTAGCAGGCAATATTACTGACCCATTTAGTTTAAAAGGTTGGTTTGGCTCAAGTATAGACCTAGCAATAATGGGCGATGCACACATGTACCATGGCGAGGGAATTGCCTTTGACCCCGAAGGGATAATGAGTACTTTTGCAGCCATTGTACAAGTAATATTTGGCTACCTCATTGGAAATTATATTTTACAAAAGGGTAAAACACAAGAAATGTTAAATGCACTTTTTGTAATAGGTTGTATACTCATGCTTACTGGTATGGCATGGAACATGGTTTTTCCTTTAAATAAAAAAATATGGAGTAGTAGTTATACTATTTATACAACTGGGTTGGCAGTATTGGTATTATCTGTAATGATGTATTTAATAGAATTTAAAAATGTAAAAGGAGCATGGAGCAGATTTTTTGATGTATTTGGGAAAAATGCTTTATTTATATTTGTACTGAGTGGAGTATTGCCAAGGCTAATGGGATTGATAAGAATAAAAGGGGCTATACTACCCAATGGCAAGCAAAATTATCTTACTCCATTTAGTTGGTTTTATGAGCATGTTTGTAAATTAATTTTACCAGCAGAACCCCGTTTTGGTTCACTTATTTATGCTTTGTGTTTTATAGCAATGATGTGGTTTTTTGCATGGTTGTTAGATAAAAACAAAGTATACATTAAAGTGTAATAAAAAATATTTTTTATTTTAAAATTCGAAATAAAACAATTCAACAAATTATCACAAACTTCACTAGTCCCTCTTCGGGGGAATCTAGGGGGCTAATAAATCTCTCTATGACGGAATTTATAAAAGTAACAGAAGCAACGAGCCACTATAATAGTTTAGAAAAAATGAGTGTGCATGAGTTGCTTAGTAATATGAATGCAGAAGACCTAACAGTGCCACAAGCTGTAGAAAAAATACTACCAGCTATAGAAAAATTAGTAGATGCAATTACTGATAAAATGTTGGTTGGTGGAAGACTATTTTATATGGGTGCTGGTACCAGCGGACGCTTAGGCATACTTGATGCAAGTGAAATACCCCCAACATTTGGCCTGCCTTATGGTATTATTATTGGCTTAATAGCAGGTGGAGAAAAAGCCATACAGCATGCTGTAGAAAATGCGGAAGATAGTCTAACGCAAGGATGGGAAGATTTGCTAGCACACAATATAAATGACAAAGACGTAGTAATTGGAATAGCTGCAAGCGGCACTACACCTTATGTAATTGGTGCAATGGAGCAATGCCAAAAATTAGGAATCATTACAGGCTCTATCAGCTGCAACCCGGGCTCGCCAATGAGCAACCATGCTGATTTTGCAATAGAGGTAGTAGTAGGGCCAGAATTTGTAACAGGTAGCACCCGTATGAAAAGTGGTACCGCACAAAAACTAGTGTTGAATATGATTTCTACTGCCGTAATGATACAAATAGGAAGAGTAGAAGGAAACAAAATGGTAAATATGCAACTATCTAATGATAAGCTAGTAGACCGTGGTACAAAAATGCTAATGGAAAAAACAGGGATAAAAAATTATGAACAAGCAAAGGCTATGTTAGTTAAAAATGGAAGTGTAAAAAAGGCGATGGAGGCTATGCCTAGTTGAAAGTTCAAAGTTTTTTAATTGAAACTATTTTGCAAATTAGCAAAAGCGTAAAAATCTGTCGCAGTTTTTATTTTTTTTAGGACTTTTTTTTAGTAAATTCATACTTATAAATAAATACTATTTCAACATAAATTTTTGTCCTTCGTAATAAACACTTAGCTCTATTTTTTTTATACTTACCAAATTATTTTTTGTAGATTTTTTTACTGTATTTATATTTTTAAAAACAACCACTTCGCTTTCACCAATCACCTGTACAAGTTTACTACTTACAATGATTGCTGTACTTTCATCAATACCAATACCTGTATAAGTTGGAAAATCTACCATTGCAGTCATTAACCTATTGTATCTATTTCGCTTTAAAAAATGTTGGTCTATTATTACATTTTTTATAAGTGCAAGTCCTTGCTTTGTTACTAAATTATTATGTTGTATATTTTTAAAAGTAGCGTTACAATTTGTATCAAGCTTTTGATTTCCTGTTATCATATACTCACACATTACTGCCGCACCAGCACTGGTACCTGCTATAGTACTGCCATTTTTGTAAGCCAAATGTATAGCAGTAAAAACTGTTGTACTTTTTATTGCATCCATAAATCTATTTTGGTCACCACCTGTTATAAAAATTAATTTTGCTTTTTGGAGTGAGTCAATCAATGTTTTATTGTTCAACTTAGTTTTATTGAAGTTGTACATTAAAATTTTGTTTGTTGTTAATTTTTCTAATTGAAGTTTAAAATAAAAAAAAGAACTATCAGGCTCTTCACTGGCCATTGGTAAAACAACTATGTAATCATCTTTTTCAAAATTAGAAATTTTAAGCATTTTCTTCATTAAATTATCAGACCTTTCTCCACCACCAATTATAAATAATTTCCCTTTATTTTGTTGAGCA
>JAYUJS010000277.1:0-3109 GCA_043765095.1 Ferruginibacter sp. | reverse complement strand
ACAAATATATGGTTGTAAAATCATATTATAAATTTGCTAAACTAAGTATTGTAGAAAAGCAAATTGAAAGATTTGAAAAAGTAACCATTGAATATTCTGATTTTGCAGATAGATTTCCAGACAGCAAACTCTTAAAAGATGCAGAGAATTATAGTAATTTAAGTAAAAACAATATAAAAGCAATTACAAATGAGCAAAATCCGTCGTCAGCTAAGCTCTAACACTAATAGTAGTGTAGAACCAAAAAAATTATCTGATATGAAAGATAAAACTGGAAATTTATATGAATCTATTGCTATAATAGCAAAAAGAGCAAATCAAATAAATATTACAGTAAAAGAAGAATTACATAGTAAGCTAGAAGAGTTTGCTAGCCATACAGATAGTTTAGAGGAAATACATGAAAATAAAGAACAAATTGAAATATCTCGTGCTTATGAGCGTATGCCTAATGCTGCTTTATTAGCTACAACTGAGTTTCTAGAAGATAAAGTTTATTTCCGTAAAAACGAAGAAGATTTGTTTAGTTAATAAATTTTAAGAAAACTTTTCAATATTAATGTATAATTTTAACGACGGTCTATCACCGTCGTTTTTTATTACTATGTTACAAGGAAAAAAAATTTTATTAGCAGTAACTGGCAGTATTGCAGCTTATAAAGCTGCAACAATTGTTAGATTATGTATAAAGGCTGGTGCAGATGTAAAAGTAATTATGACAGAGTCTGCAAGTAATTTTATACCAGCACTTACGCTTGCTACACTTTCTAAAAACAAGGTTCTTACACATTTGTTTAAAGGAGATACTTGGGCAAACCATGTAATGCTTGGTAGATGGGCTGATGTAATGCTTATAGCACCTGCTACTTGCAATACAATAGCTAAGTTGGCTAATGGAATATGCGATAATTTGTTGCAAGCTATTTATCTTTCTGCTACTTGCCCAGTAATAATAGCACCCGCAATGGATGAAGATATGTGGCTTCATGCTAGCACAAAAAGAAATATAGCTACTTTACAGTCTGCTGGTAATATAGTATTGGCAGTAAATAATGGAGAACTAGCAAGTGGTTTGCAGGGCGAAGGTAGAATGGCAGAGCCTGAAGCAATTTTAATATTACTTTCAAACTTTTTGCAAAAAGGAAAAGATTTATTAAATAAAAGTGTTTTAATAACTGCAGGGCCAACCTATGAAAAAATAGACCCAGTAAGATTTATTGGGAATAACAGTACTGGGAAAATGGGTATAGCATTAGCAAAAGAGTGTGCTGCTAGGGGGGCTAATGTAATGCTTGTAATGGGCCCTTCTTCTGAAATTGTGCCTAGTAATATAAAACTTATAAATGTGGAATCAGCTGCTGAAATGTATGAGGCTTGTCTACTAATTTTCGATAAAATTGATATTGCAATAATGAGTGCGGCAGTGGCAGATTATACACCAGTGGTTAAAGCTACTGAAAAAATAAAAAAAAAAGATACAAACTTTATATTGGAACTTAAAAAAACAGCAGATATTTTAAAAAAGTTAGGAGAATTAAAAACGGAAAATCAACTTTTAATTGGTTTTGCTTTAGAAACAGAAAATGAAAAAGAAAATGCATTAAAAAAAATAAATAATAAGAATGCAGATTTTATAGTGCTTAATTCTTTAAGAGATGCAGGTGCAGGTTTTGGTTTTAATACAAATAAAATTACCATTTTTGATAAAGCGGGAAATGAATTTTCTTTTGATACAAAATCAAAAGAAGAAGTGGCGAAAGATATTTTAAACACAATTATAAAAAAATAAGATGCAAAAACTTTTGCTTTTTTTAATGGTTAACTCGTTATTTTTCTTTGCTAAAGCACAAGAGCTAAACGCTAGAGTTACTGTAAATGCGCAGCAAATTGGTAATAATGTAAATAAAAATACTTTTAATACTCTGCAAACTGCACTTACCACTTTTTTAAATACTAGAAAATGGACAAAAGATGTGTACACTTCCAAAGAAAAAATTGAGTGTACTTTTATATTGAATCTTAACCCAACGGATGATGCTAATATTTATAATGCATCACTAATTATACAAGCGGCTAGGCCAATTTTTAATACTACCTATTTATCGCCTATTATTAATTTTAAAGATGATGATGTAATTTTTAAATATGTAGAATTTCAACTATTAGAATTCAACGAAAATAGAATAAGTGGAAATGATGCACAAATTTCTAACCTTACTGCAATAATAGCTTATTATGCAAATATGATTATTGGATTTGATAGTGAATCCTTTGCACTAAGAGGCGGAGAAGCTGCTTTTTTAAAAGCACAAAATATTGTAAATAATGCACCCGATGGACGTGGAATAAAGGGCTGGAAAGCGTTTGACGGTATTAGAAACAGGTATTGGTTGGCAGAAAACTTACTAAATGGTAGATATGCCGTAATGCATGATGTGTACTACAATTATTATCGATTGGGACTTGATAAATTTTATGAAGATGAAAAAGCTGCAAGACAAGATATGATGAATGTATTGAACATTATGTCTGTTTTTAATAACCAAAATCCAAATACAATGATAAACCAATTTTTCTTTCAAGGAAAGGCAAATGAGTTGGTAAGAATTTTTTCAAAAGCAGTGCCACAAGATAAAGCTAAAGCACTTGAATTACTTACTAGACTCGACTTAACAAATGTTAATAATTATAGGGAGGGATTAAAATAATGAAATTTAATTTTTTTATACTTCTATGTATTTTTTTAGGAGCATGTTTTAATAGCAAAGTACCTTATGGCATTATTGAGCCAAAAGATATGGAAAATATTCTTTGGGATCAAATGAAAGCGGATGCATTTACAAAAGAATTTATTTCAAAAAACACTTTACTTAATTTAGAAAAAGAAAATTATATCATCCAACAAAAAATTTTTAATAAATACAAGATTGATAAAAAAGATTTTTATAAAAGTTATCAATATTATTTAGCAAATGATGATTTATTTAAAATTATACTAGATTCATTACTTATTAAACAAACTCGTATTAGAGATAGCAACAGAATAACTGGATATGCTGGCAATCAATTTCAAAAAGATTTGGTAATTCGTTTTGCTTTAAAAGGATTT
>JAYUJS010000276.1:0-1099 GCA_043765095.1 Ferruginibacter sp. | reverse complement strand
TTGTTGCTGGTATAGCATTATTTGGAGCATGGTATGGGTATAAAAAAATAGTAAAAGAACCAAATGAAATAAAAGCAGAAGAAGCAATTTTTCCTGCTGAAAATTTATTTGATAAAATGGCAACTGCTGGTTTTAACAAAGACTCATCTACAATATTACTAAATAGTGGTACAGTTGGTGCTACTAATGTAAAAGGTTTATTAAAAATCGCTACTGAATATAGCGGAACTACAGCAGCAAATAGAGCAAACTATATGATAGGAGCTACCTATTTGCAAACAAAAGAATTTGATAAAGCTATAAAATTTTTAAATAATTTTACTGCAAATGGTGCTTACCAAACTGAAATAAAGAAAAATATTATGCTTGGACATGCGTACGCTGAATTAAAAAAAACGGAAGAAGCATTTAGCGCTTATAAAAAAGCGGCTAGCATTAATACGAAAGATGAAGCATTTACATCAGACGCTCTTAATACGGCCGCTGCCTATGCAGAATCATTAGGTAAAACCAAAGATGCAATTGAATTGTACCAAGAGTTAAAAGAAAAATACCCAACTACTCAAGCAGTACAAAGTGGTGATGTAGATAAAAGCTTAGCTAAACTAGGAATAACAAAATAAAAATATATTAATGACAGAGAGTATTAATAAACTAACTGACACAAAAGGCATCCAACTAAAGGGTGCCTTTGTTGTAATAGTAAAAACAGAATGGAATGCGCAAAATGTAGATAAGCTTGAAGCAGGCTGCATAAAGGTTTTAGAAAAAAATAATGTAACGCATAAAACCATAATAGTGCCTGGAGCTTTTGAGCTACCATTTGCAATAAATAAATATTGGCAAAATTTAGTAATGCTAGCAGAAGAAGATTTATTGGACGAAGAATTTTTAGCAGATATAGAAGCTGTTGAAAAATTTAAGCCTAAGAAAATTATTTTTCCCAATGCATTTATTACACTTGGGTGTGTAATAAAAGGGGATACTCCACATTTTGATTATGTGTGTGCTGGCGTTACACAAGGTATTATGCAATTAAATACCTCATTGCCCGTGCCTACAATTTATGGAGTACTTACTGTTAATAACCAAGTACAAG
>JAYUJS010000275.1:0-3113 GCA_043765095.1 Ferruginibacter sp. | reverse complement strand
TACTGCAACCCAATCTTCCCATTTAAAACCATCTTCTGAGCCTGCAAACTCAATTTTAATATTTTCCTTTTCTAAAGTAATTCCATTAAAAATACCATAAACAGAAATAAAAGGAGCGGCAGTTTTAAATAGATTTAATTCAATTTTTGGGGATTGTGCAGTAGCACCAGCTTTAGTTGCTAATAAATAATTATTTACTACAACTGTTTCACTTTGTTTTTCAAATGTGTAATTAAAAAACTGAATATTTTTCTGTTGTTTTTCTTCACTTACTTGCAAAGTGTCATTGCCAAAATCTTTACCTGCTTTGGTACAAGAAAAGAAAATGCTTGACATTGTAAGGCATGCAATCAATAGTTTGTTTTTTGTCATAGCTGAAAATTTTAATTTTTAAAAATTTAAAAATGTAGATTAGCAAAGAAAGCTAAACGCCCATTTTTTAATAAATTAAACTTACAACTATTTATTACTACAAAGATTTAAATATGCATAAATTTATAAATTATGTACATTATTTTATTCAAATATGTATTCTACAATTTTATGCATAAACATTACTTTTTTCTTTTTTTAGAAAATTGAAAATAATGCTATTTATTTTTTCTCCTTCAGTTAAAAATCCATCATGCCCATAAGGAGAATCAATTAGCTCTAAGGTTGAATTTGGTATGTTGTCATGTAATAATATTTGTTCTTTTATAGGAAATAATATATCAGTTGCAATGCCTATTACCAATGTGTTTGCAGTAATCTTAGATAAAGCTACTTCAATACTTTCTCTGTTTCTACCCACATCATGGCTATCCATTGCTGCACTTAAAACATAATAACAATCTGCATCAAAACGTAATGCAAGCTTTTCTCCTTGGTGACGCTGGTAAGATGCAGCACCGTAATTGCCAACTGTTTCATGTGGCTTTGCAGTACGTTCATACATTTCATAATTTCTATAACTTAGCATTGCTATTGCTCTAGCTATTTCTAAGCCATCTTTTCCACATTCTATAGCCATACGTTGTGCTTCGTTAAAAGCAATGCCCCATTGGGAGTGCTTTGCATTGGTTGCTAGCAATACTAAATTTTTTATTGTTGCTGGCTTTTGTATAGCCCACTCCAAAGATTGTTGTCCACCCATGCTACCACCAATTAGTAAAAATATTTCATCAATACCTAAATAATTTTTTAATGCAATATGCATGTTAGTTAAATCTTTTATGGTGACAGCAGGAAAAGATTTTCCATATTTTTTACTATTTATATTTTGCAAACTTATTGGGGATGTACTACCATAGCATGAACCCAAATTATTTGCACAAACAATAAAATATTTACTGGGGTTAAGTATTTTATGCTCACCAAATATATTGCTCCACCAGTCTGCCACATCGGAGTTGGCAGTAAGCGCATGGCATACCCAAATAACGGGTGTTATACCTTTTTTATATTCTCCATAGGTATGGTAAGCAACTACCAAATTATCTAGTTGCTTACCATTTTCTAATATAAATGTTTTATTGCTTTCAAATATTTTTGTCATTATATACTAGCTTTTAATGCTTGTTCAAAATCGTTTATAATATCTTCTATATGCTCTATACCTGTAGATATGCGTACTAGCCCAGGCGTAACACCGCTACGCAATTGTGCGGCAGCATCTAATTGGTTATGCGTAGTACTAGCAGGGTGTATAGCTAAAGTTTTTGAATCGCCTACATTAGCTACATGGCTTACCAATTTTAATGCATTTATAAATTTTGCCGCAGCTTCTTTTCCACCTTTTATTTCAATACTCAGCATACCACCTGCACCATTTTTTAAATATTTTTGAGCCAATGCATAATATTTGCTATTGGGTAATCCTGCATAGTTTACTTTTTCAATTTGTGGGTGTTGAAGTAAATATTCTGCAAGCTTTTGCCCATTGCTATTTGCTCTTTCTAACCTTAGCGAAAGTGTTTCTAAACCCTGTAATAGTAAGAATGAATTGAAGGGGCTTTGGCTTGCACCATAATCTCTTAAACCTTCTACACGTGCACGTATAATGAAAGCAATGTTAGGCAAACCCAATGGATTATTAACACCAAAAACATCAGCAAAAACCAAACCGTGATAGCCTTCACTAGGCTCACTAAATTGAGGGAACTTTCCATTGCCCCAATTGTAATTCCCACCATCTACAATTACACCGCCTACACTTGTGCCATGCCCGCCAATCCATTTTGTAGCACTTTCTACTACCACATTTGCACCATGCTCTAATGGCCTAAATAAATATCCACCTGCACCAAAAGTATTGTCCACAATTATTGGTAAGTCATATTTTTTTGCTACTACTGCAATAGCTTCAAAGTCTGGAATATTTAATTCTGGATTACCAATTGTTTCTAAATAAATAGCTTTTGTTTTGTCGTCTATTAATTTTTCAAATGCCTCAGGTGAATCACCATCTGCGAAGCGAGCCTCTATTCCTAATCTTTTAAATTGTACTTTAAACTGGTTATATGTACCGCCGTATAAAAATGATGTGGATACAAAATTATCTCCTTGCTGTAATATATTGCTCAATGCTAAAAATTGTGCAGCTTGCCCCGACGCTGTCGCTAGTGCTGCAACACCGCCTTCTAAAGCTGCAATGCGTTTTTCAAAAACATCATTTGTTGGGTTCATTATTCTTGTATAAATATTCCCAAATTCTTTTAGCCCAAATAAATTGGCGGCATGTGTGGTATCATTAAAAACATACGAAGTGGTTTGGTAAATAGGCACCGCTCTTGATTTTGTTATTGGGTCTACTTCTTGCCCTGCATGAAGTTGTAATGTTTCAAATTTGTAATTGCTCATCGTTAATTTGTTTTAATTATTAATAAATGGTTGTGAAAAATATAAGCATAAGAAAAAGCCCTGCTATTTTGTAGCAAGGCTTTTATAAAAAGGTGGAAAGTAAAATTTTTTATTAAAATATTTTCTCCATATTATATATTAGCCTTGCAGGTCGCATACACATACAACACATACAACACATTATCATAATATTTGAGATTGTTTTGTTCATCTTTAAATAGTCTACTGCAAATGTAGGGTAGTAGTTTTTAAAAATAATAATTATTTTTAAA
>JAYUJS010000274.1:0-3116 GCA_043765095.1 Ferruginibacter sp. | reverse complement strand
ATAGAATAAATTAAATCGAAGAGTTAAATATTATTTCCTAATCATAAAAAAATTTGAACTTGGTTATCTCAAAACTCAATACTAACTACTCAAAACGTTCCTATGTTGGTTTTTAAATTTGGTGGTGCATCTATTAATAACATTGAGCGTATAAAAAATACGGCAAACATTATAAAAGATAATGCTCCGCAAAAAGTGCTAGTAGTAATATCTGCTATTGGAAAAACTACCAATGCCTTAGAAAAAATTGCACAATCTTATTTTGAAGGGAGAAGAGAGGATGCATTGCAATTATTTGAGCAAGTAAAACAAAACCACTTAGAGCTGGTAAAATATTTGTTAGTTACCAACTGGAAAGTTGCAGAAGACCAACTTAAAGATTTTTTTACAGAAATAGAATGGATGCTTCATGACAAGCCAGTAAGACAATATGATTATTATTATGACCAAATAGTATGCTGTGGAGAATTATTTAGCACCAGTATTGTAGCACATTATTTAGCAGAGCAAAACGTAAAAGTACAATGGATGGATGTGAGAGATATTTTTAGAACAGATAATAATTTTAGAGATGCTACCGTAGATTTTGACTTTACTACTTGCAAAATAAATGAAGAAATTGTACCATTATTTTTAACAAACGATGTTGTACTTACTCAAGGTTTTATTGGTGCTACAGACGAAAACGAAAGCACTACGCTTGGCAGAGAAGGTAGTGATTACTCCGCAGCAATATTTGCTAATATTTTAAATGCTGGCGGACTTACAATATGGAAAGATGTACCAGCGGTAATGAATGCAGACCCAAATAAATTTAAAGATGCTGTAAATATTTCTGCTTTAAACTATACCGAGGTAATAGAAATGTCATATTATGGAGCACAGGTTATACACCCTAAAACAATAAAGCCATTACAAAATAAAAATATACCGCTGTTTGTAAAAAGTTTTTTAGATACCGAATTACCAGGCACAATAATTAATGGCGATAAAACGACCAACCTCCCTCCTATTATTGTTTTAAAAAATGAGCAGGTTTTAATATATTTTAGGTCTAAAGATTTTTCTTTTATGGAAGGAAAAGCTCTAGGACAATTACATAAAATATTTAACCGTGCAAAGCTACAGCCAAATCTTACACAAAATACTGCTATATCTTTTGTGTGTTGTTTTGATGGGCATGAAGAAAAAACTGCAGAAATTGCTACACAAGCTTCCTTACTTTTTGATGTAGATGTGGAAAGAAACTTATCTCTGTTAACTATAAGACATTATGACACCCCAACTGTAGAAAAATTAACAAAAAATAAAAACATAATTTTAGAACAAAAAACAACTGAAACAATGCAGGCTGTAATTAGAGGTTAAAACTTCAGTCTACAGCATAATCTATTTTTGTAGTAATACTTGCTGTTTTATTTTTTGAAGATGTATTTAATGCACCACCATAGCTATAATTTTCGTTACTATTTTTACCAGTAATTTGAAAAATACCCATATTGGCTTTTTTAATTTTCCCCAACCCGCTCCCACTATTTTTTGCAATAGTTTCTGCACGTTGCTTTGCATCTGCACTTGCTTTTGCTAATAAATCCAATTTCAATTCTGCCAACTTTGTGTAATAATATGATGGTGAGGAAGAATTAAACTCAATA
Organism: Ferruginibacter sp.; assembly: GCA_043765095.1. Classification (GTDB taxonomy): domain Bacteria; phylum Bacteroidota; class Bacteroidia; order Chitinophagales; family Chitinophagaceae; genus Ferruginibacter. The sequence continues at coordinate 1,461 of JAYUJS010000274.1, read as the reverse complement.
CCACTCTGTATAAGCTCTGTTACTTCTCTTGATAATTTTTCTATTTTATCAATATTTTTTGAATCAATTGTTACATCTTGTTTTAAATTATAACCAGTAAAATCACTACCAATATTTCTACCATTTTCATCAGTTTTTTGGTTAAATTCTTTATCTATACTTATTGCAGAAAATACCATTTCAGAGTCTGCAATACCTTTCTCTTTTAAGTACAGCTTTATTTTACTTTCATCTTCTTTTAGCAATGTGTATGCGGCTTTTAAATCCAATGTTTTTCTACTATAGTTGCCTGTCCACACTATTTGGTCACTTACAAAATCCTTTTCTGCAAGCCCAGTAACACTAATGGTTTCAGCCGTTATAAACTTATATTTATACGCACTCCCCAATATCCAAAAACAAATTATTGATGTAAATGCTACAACTGCAACAGAAATGTAATTTTTCATTATTTTTTAATTTTTTAATCCTTTTAAAGATACAGCTCCCATTTCAATTCCATAAATATATTATGTTAAAATAGCATTAGAAATTTCGGAAATTTAATTTTTATCAAAATGGTTTTTAAAAAACAGCAATTGGTATTTTACTGCATTGCTCCAATAATTCCAATCATGTTTACCCGGTCTTTCAATATAATCATGGGGAATTTTTAGTGCAACTAATTTTTCGTGAGTAGCTTTGCTCATTCCACAAATAAAATCTTGCAAGCCACAATCTAAAATAATAATCAAAGAGTCAGATGGCTTGGTTTCGATAATATTAAACACACTCCAATTTTTATAATACAAATTTGTACTATCTAGTTTACCTATTCTTTTATTTATATCATACCCATTTTTAATGGTAGAAATATTTAAAGCACCGCTCATACTACCACAAGCACCAAAAGTTTCAGCATGCCTAAATGCTATAAAGATAGCACCATGCCCACCCATACTTAGGCCTGTGATGGCTCTATACTTTCTATCTTTTTTTGTTTTATATTTCGCATCTATGTAATCGGGTACTTCTTTACTTATGTGCGTTTCAAATTTGTAAGTACTGTCTACAGGGCTATCAAAATACCAACTATTTTCTGAGCCATCAGGGCAAACAATTATTACTTCATATACATCTGCATCTGCTTGTAATGAAGAAACTTTTTTTACCCAATTATCATATTTGCCATAAGCTCCGTGCAATAAATACACAGTAGCAAAATCTTTTTGGTTTGCATAATTAGTAGGTTTTATAACAACAGCTTTTATGGTTTTATGCATGGCATTGCTATAAATATAGATAGTATCTATTGAGGCAAAGGAGAAATTAGCAAAAAGAAATAAGCAGTAAAATATAAAAATAATTTTTCTCATAATTAAAAGCATTTTAAAAATTTAATAATGTCATAAAGTTATACAAACTTTAATTTTCTAACGCTCAATCTTCAAGTTTTCAATACACTAATTGCACCGTATCTTT
>JAYUJS010000273.1:0-8594 GCA_043765095.1 Ferruginibacter sp. | reverse complement strand
TTTGGGGGCATGCTGATTTTTATATTGCTTTTCCTATAGGTGCTTATAAAAAAGAAACACCAAGCCAGTTAAAAAGTCTAAACTATAATTTAGAGGTAGAAACAGGAATAAAATTATATCCCTTAAAATTAAAAACAAACTCTATAAGGCCTTACATTGGTATGGCTTGGAATATTTCTTCATTCCAACAATCCCAAAAAGATTCTACAGCAAGTATTATATTACAAAAAAATACCACTCCATTACTTGCAGGTATTTCATACAGAGGTAAAAAAATAATTATAGAAACAGGATTACAATATCTTTTTAATAATAAATATGAGTACCCTCTTAATAGAATAACAAATGGTAATTTACAATTTCCAAAAATGGCATTCACATTTACAGCCAAATATTTATTAGAAACTACCTATCAAAAAGGAGCTTACATAAAAAAGCGAATGGCTGCATTAGAAAAACACAATAAGTACAATTCGTTTTACTTGGGGTTAGGTATTTCGGCAAGTATGGGCATACCTACTTTTTCTGAGTACGATAAAATTAATTATCCTTTTTTTAAAAATCACAAACGCTACTTTGGAGTAATCCCTGATTTAACTTTTGGTTACTATTTTAGTAAACCAAATATAAACGTGGGAGTTTCGTTTAGAAAAATGTCTGATAGCTATGAAGGTTTTAATGTACAGCATATTCATCAAAGAAAATCTGTAATGCTAGAGGCTTATAAGTTTCTGGGAGATTACCATGGGTTTGCTCCATACCTTGGTATAACTGCCAGCAAAGAAAATTTATATTTTGCTACAAGAGATGTAAACATTAATAAAACTTGGAAAGATTATACAGAAGTAAAACCTGCTGTTGGTATTATTTTAGGTTGGGATATTAAACCAACAAAAGCGGAATCTTGGATACTGAGAACAAACCTACGTTACACACCTTTGTCTATGAATGTTGATAATAAAAAAATATCTTACGATTACATAGAATTTAATTTTATACAATTAATTCTTTTTCCAGAAAGAATGTGGGCACAGCAAAAAGAAAAGAATAAATAAACATTTAAAAGTTCAAATAATTACAAAAAATATTAATAAAAAATTACAATCACATTATTTATCTAACATTAAATTTTTTACAAAATGAAAAAGCTAATAACCCAAACAACCAACTTTGTAGCAAACCAATTACACATCATTATTACCATTATAGCATTTATCTTAATATGCTTTGTAACCCAAACCGCCAAAGCACAAGACAGCACTTTTAGCAACTACCTTGCTAAAAACAACGAAAAAATAAACATTGCTGGTGATAATAAATTTGCCATTTTTGATGAAGCATTTTACAACAATCAAGTATTTTTTGTGTCAGAATCTCACGGCTATGCAAAACCCCACCAACTAGATGCGGAGCTATTTATGCAGATAAATAAGAAAAACGGGGTACGTTATTATATAGCCGAAATAGATTTTAGCCAAGCATATTACCTAAACAAATATTTGAATACGGGCAATGAAGAATTTTTAAAAGCCATTTACCAACATTGGTACAATGATAAAGCGCAATGGGGAAATAAAACTGGTTTTGAAAAATGGAAAACATTGTACAAATACAACCAAACATTGCCAAAAAATAAAAAAATAATAATAATTGGTTTAGATGAGGCGCAAGATTTGAATATGAATGAAAAACTATTAGTGGAAATATGCGAAGAGGTACAATATAAAAATGGCAGTAATATTATGCTAGATAGTTTATTAGGTTTTGCTCCGCAAGATATAAACAATGACACAACAAAATTGTACAAAAAATTTATAAGAAGATTGGTAGTAGATATTACTGCAAAGGAAATGGAGTATAAAAAAATATTCAAAAACAAATTTTTCGATTTTCAATTTATCACAAATAATATTGCTTCCAAAAAAGGCAGAGAAGATAAAATATTTTACAACTTTAATGAATTTTATAATGAGTACAAACTAACCAACGAAAAAATGTATGGCTTTTGGGGTCGCTTTCATGCCATGCAAGATAGTATAAGTGGCGGCATGTCTTTTTCTGGTATGCTTAAAAAAAGTAGCTTACCACTTGCTAAAAAAATAATTTCCATACCTGTGTATTGCATAGAAAGTGCATCAATGTTGCCTACACAATTTTTGCCTCCAATGGCACAACAAAAAGGTACAATATATAGCAAGTCGAATATGGTAAACGATGATAGCTTTGTATATAAAGTAGATGGTATAAAAGCTGTAGGTAAATTTGTTGGTAAAAATGAAAATGTAATATTTAAACTCATAGGTAACGAATCACCTTACAATAAATGCTTACAACTAGTAGAATCATCTTCAAAATTTGATAAAACATTTAATTGGAGTGGCAATAAATTAGCAGCCACTACAGATTATTTTCAATACCTAATAGTGGTGCGCAATTCAGATTGGGCAGTACCTTATGGGGATAACAAAGCAAATTAATATTATATAATTAATCCTTTCAAATTATTTACATGTTAGCCTGAGCTTGTCGAAGGCGAGTTTAAATAAGCACATCGGCTTCAATCCCACTTATTGCGGCAACACCCCAACTAGATCGAACTTTCATTTTTAATAAATATTGTAGAATACTTTTTAAAGAAATTTAAAACTTATAAAACGTTGAGCTGTTGCGTAAGTGTTCACTAAAAATGTTTCCAATTAAAATATTTAAAGCCTATATGCTCTACTACAGCAGGTTGGCTTTAAATATGTAATGCCTATTTATGCCCAAAACCAGCTTCACTATCTACAAATATTTGTCCATTAGCTTTGGCGCATTCATATTCATAAGCAGCGGTTAATTCTTCCCCATTTAATAATTTGGATGAAATCGTTTTAAAATAATTAACCACTTCAGCAGGAGTAGTTACCAACAATTGCCCACCATGCTCACCTGCACTATATTTGTGCGGTATATTTTGTGGTATAAAAACAAAATCACCCTTGGTTGTTTCTATAATATTTTTACCAAGCGTAAAAGTGTAACTCCCTTCTACTACTAAAAATGTTTCAGGACCAGTTGGGTGTATGTGCAAGCCTGGCCCTATGTATGGCGGGTGCATCATAAGCAATTGTAAGTATCCTCCATTATTTTCATTGGGTGGCGTTTTCAAAATCATTTTAGTTTTTCTAAATTGAATTACTTCCCCTTCTTGTTCTGCATATTTCATGAGTTAATATTTTCAATTTTAAAAGTTTTCTTCCACAGATTATAAAGATTCACTGAAAAAGTATTTTACTAAACTATAAACTCTATCCCAGTTTTCAAATTAAAGTTAACCAAAACTGTGCCTTTTTGGCTTCTGTGCAATATTTTCATGCCCTTACTTCCAACCACTCTTTTGGACTAGTACCTGTTACTTTTTTAAACGCCCTATTAAAGGTTGCCTTGCTATTAAAACCACAATCATACGCTATCCCTAAAAGGGTTTGCGTTTTTTGCTCACCTGCCAGTAGTTTTTCTTTCACCGCTTCTATGCGATAATTATTTATAAAATCATTAAAATTTAATTGAAACCCTTGGTTAATTGTTTTAGACAAAATACTCGGATTTGTTTTTAACCGCTTCGCCATTTGTGTGAGCGACAACTCAGGGTCTTCGTATATCTTTTCATTTTGCAGCAGCGAAAAAATTTTTGGCTTCCATTCTGCAAGCAATGCTTCATCCTCTTTTTTCTCTACTTGTTCATTTACAATTTCTATTATTTCGGCATCTTCTATAAAATTATTTTCTGCCGTTTTCGTATCACTTTCGGTTAATAATAATGTAGGCTTATTAGTAAGCAAGTTTAATTTAAAGGGTACTTTTGTTTCAATAGAATTTGAATAGCCTGTAATAGCGACATAATAAAAAACGATAGCAAAAGAAAAATATTCCCACCAGGGCCCTATATAACTTAGTTTTTTAAAAATAGGCAGAAATGACCCTACATAAAATACCAATTTTATCATAAGCATTATCAAAAATGCCATTAAGAAATTTTTTACCCATTTAAATAAAACCGTATCTGCATAACTAATTACTTGCAGCATTAATTTTTTATACAAATTGTAATACCTAAGCGAAACAATAAAATAAGATAGCATAGATAAGAAGCCTAATATTTGATACCAAAAATCAAACTCTGGGTCTTGTCCGCTTGCTAAAAAATAATATTTTTTTAAAATTAACTTATCTGTAAGAACCATTAATACCGAAAATAATAAATACAATATACCGGGCAGCAAATGCAACCATTCTTTTTTACCAAACTTAAACGAAGGATTTAATAAACTCTGTACATAAAAGAAAATAACGGGACCTATGAAAAATAATAGTTGCATTGGTACATAAAACATAATATCTCTTAGTGGTTGATTATCGTACCAACCTGCAAAACCTAACATCCATGGGGCAATGTAAAAACTGCAAAGCAATAAAAATGTAGCCAACCATTTATCAGATACATTTTCGTTTTTGCTACCTCTTCTAAAAAGCAAGGCAGCATATACCAAGCCATGCACAAAAAATATAAGCAGTAGGGAACTGTAAAAATTAAAATCGTAGTGCATGAAAATATTATACGGTAAAAAATAAATTGAAATCTGAAATTAAGAAATTATTGCATAGAATAAAAAAGCATTATTTTTATGGGTACATTAGTACAACTCAATTGCAAGCATTCACTTTACTACCATTTCAAAATTTATCGTCAGAAAGATTATTATTAAGGAAACTAACCACAAACGATGTAAACGAAATGTTTGCTATACGAAGCAGTGCAGATGTAATGAAATATATACCACGCCCACTATGCAAAACAAAAGAAGAGGTTTTTGAATTAATAACACTCATGCAAAACAAATTAGAAACCAATGAGGCCTGTAATTGGGCTATCACTTTAAAAAACGATGATAAACTTATTGGTTTTATTGGGCATTACAATATAAAGTGGGAGCATTTTAGAAGCGAAATTGGCTACATGCTTGCACCAAAGTACCATGGCAAAGGTATTGCAACAGAGTCTACAAAACTGTTAGTAGATTTTGGTTTTAATAAAATGAAAATGCATTCGCTAGAAGCTATTATAGACCCTGCAAACATAGCTTCGGCTCGGGTTTTAGAAAAAAATGGATTTGTAAAAGAAGCGCATTTAAAACAAAACGAATTTTATAATGGCAAGTTTTTAGATACCATAATTTATTCTTTAATTAAAAAAGCTGAGCAATAAACACTCAGCTTTTTTAAAAATAACTTAACAAATTTCTAGTGGAATAATTACTCTTTTACGAGCAACTTTAGATTTGTGCCAAATATCTTCCATATCAATTTTAATACCTTGTAGCAATTTGTCTTCCAACACATTTGCAAAGGTTTCAAAATATACAACTGCATCTTCTTTTATATTTCTTTTTAGCCATCTCTTCCCGCCAGGCAAATTATTTAAAACTTCGTTATCAGACAAATATTCTATATGATGAATATCAGTAGGCGTTAAACCTATTTCTTCTAGCTTGTGAAAAATTAAGGCCAATGGTGCGTTTGTTATTGGGCAAAAATCAACCGCCAATTCTGTCCATTCTCCAGCACCATCGTGTGCATACTGCAATATTTCATCTTTTGTAAATTTTGTTACAGATTGTACTAAATTACCGCAGTTGCATGCCCCATGATGCCCCCATGAGTGATATGCGCCGTTTGATAAGTTTTTTGCAGTTAGTCGTAATGCGTCTATTAGTTCAATTGTAGGTTGTGCCATTTTAAAATTATTATAATTATTTTACGAATTATTAAAAACGTTGGTTTTTATTTATAAAGTTACTGCTCTTCTTTAAACCAGCTACTATACATTAAATAATTGTTGGCTATTCTATTTATTTCACCATTTATCAATTCTTCACTTATTGTTTTTACTTTTTTTGCAGGCACACCAGCGTATATACAACCTGCTTCTACAACTGTATTTTCTAGTACAACCGCACCAGCTGCTATTATAGAGTTGCTGCCTACTTGCACATTATCCATTAATATTGCGCCCATACCCACTAGTACATTATTTGCAATGCTACAACCATGTACAATGGCATTATGCCCAATGCTAACATTGTTTCCTATAAACACTTTTGTTTTTTCATATGTACAATGTATTACTGCCCCGTCTTGTATATTTACTTTACTACCCATTCTTATACTATTCACATCTCCCCTTATTACCGCATTAAACCATACACTACAATCATTTCCCATTTCTACATCTCCTACTATTGTTGCGTTTGGTGCTATAAAACAATTATTGCCTATTGTTGGGTATATTCCTTTTACGGGTAAAATAAGTGGCATATCTAAAATTTTATTTTTCAAAATTAATAAAAGATAAGTAGATATTTTAAAATTATACTTATTGTAAATTTGAAATTTATTTAAAATTATTTTATGCTCATAAATTTTTTAACTTATTTATCGCCTGTTAAAAACTACATTACAATGCGCAACATTTTTAACCTTCAATTTAAATTTTTTTATAGACTTATTTTCTTTAAAACTTTATAAAAAACTTCTTCTCGTCAAAAAACAGTTCAAGCGCTGCTAAAAAATCACTTCTTTTTTATCTTTATATTTGCAACCATTAAAAGTATAGGTATGTTTAACAAAAGAACAAAAATAAAAGCAATACTAGAAAGTAATAAAGTAGAATACGAAACCACCGTAATGGGCTGGGTTCGTACGTTTCGTAACAACCAATTTATAGCATTAAACGATGGTAGCACGAATAATAATATACAAGTAATGGCTGAGCTAGGTAGCTTGAGTGATGATACTATGAAACGTATAACTACTGGTGCTTGTATAAAAGCAACTGGGCAAATAATAGCATCATTGGGTAAGGGGCAAAAATATGAACTAAAAGCAACGGCAATAGAAATATTAGGGGATAGTGATGCCGAAAAATTTCCTTTACAACCAAAAAAACATAGCCTAGAATTTTTGCGTGAGCAAGCACACCTTCGTATGCGTACGAATACTTTTGGTGCTATTTTTAGAGTGCGTCACAGCCTTGCTTTTGCCATTCATAAATTTTATAATGATAGAGGTTTTGTGTACATACACACGCCCATCATTACTGGTAGCGATGCAGAAGGTGCTGGGGAAATGTTTAAAGTAACCACTTTGCCTTTAGATGGAACAGCTTCACGAAATGAAGATGGTAGTATAAATTACAAAGATGATTTTTTTGGTAAGAGCACCAACCTTACCGTGAGTGGACAATTAGAAGGAGAACTAGCAGCAATGGCTTTTAGCGACATCTATACTTTTGGGCCTACTTTTAGAGCTGAAAATAGCAATACAACCCGCCACCTTGCGGAGTTTTGGATGATAGAGCCCGAAGTAGCGTTCAATGATTTGGAAGATAACATGAATCTTGCAGAAGATTTTATTAAATATATTATTCGTTATGCAATGGAGCATAATGCAGATGATTTGGCTTTTCTTGCACAACGATTAGAAGAAGAAGAAAAACAAAAGCCAACAAACGAACGCAGCGAAATGGGCTTGTTAGAAAAATTAAATTTTGTAGTGGATAATGATTTTGAAAGATTGACTTACACAGAAGCGATTAGTATTTTAAGAGAAAGTAACCATAACAAAAAGAAGAAATTTCAATATTTAATAGATGCGTGGGGTGCAGATTTGCAAAGTGAGCATGAGCGTTATTTGGTAGAAAAACATTTTAAAAAACCTGTTATTCTTACAGATTATCCTAAGGAAATAAAATCTTTTTACATGCGCCAAAATGATGATGGTAAAACGGTGGCAGCTATGGATATTTTAGTACCTGGCATTGGTGAAATGGTGGGTGGTAGCCAAAGGGAAGAACGATTGGATAAACTAACTCAGCGTATGAATGAAATGCATATTCCTGCTGAAGAGTTGGATTTTTATTTAGACACTCGTCGTTTTGGTGCATGCCCGCATGCTGGCTTTGGGCTTGGGTTTGAGCGTTTGATATTATTCGTAACAGGTATGACAAATATTAGAGATGTAATTCCTTTTCCGAGGTATCCTAAGAGTGCGGCGTTTTAAATTATTGTATTGGTTTATTGATAAATTGTTAAAGGGGGTTGGTTTTAAAACCTGCTCCTTTTTTATTTCTTTAATCGTTTTTGCACGATTTGAATTTTAAATATTTAATTTCATAAAAATTATTACTTATGCCAAAGCACGAAGAAATTATTATGGTTGATGAAATGGATAACGAAAAAGCATTAGCCGTTTCTTATGAGGTATTTAAAAAAATTGGTTGGTCTATAGATTTTGCAGGCAGTAATAAAATTCTTGGCAATACCCCTAAAAGTTGGAAAACAAAAGGCCAACAAATACTTGTTGGCAGCAATGAAAATAGTTTTTTTGTACAAAGCGAAATGGTAAATGGAGAATCTTTAGATGTAACTGGAGTCAACAAAAAAAATGTTGCTTCATTTATAAAAATGTTTGCTGAAATAAAACAAAATATTTCTCAAGATAAAATAAATGAAAACAAGAAAATTATTATTGCCTTACAACAAAAAACAATTGAT
>JAYUJS010000272.1:0-3127 GCA_043765095.1 Ferruginibacter sp. | reverse complement strand
CGGAGTAGCCACTTAAAAAATCGTAATAATGTTTATCTTCCACATCCCACACATGCACCCCTTGCCCTTTTTTTAATACAACTGGGAGAGGATGATAATTGTGAGCGCCATAGCGTTCTTCTCTTTCAATAAATTTTTGTGTAGCAGCAGATACGCTTAATACATCTGTCATGATGATGGAATTTTAATAATGAAAATTTTGGTATAAAGACGGTGGTACATACTCCGACAATATCGGAGATATAGGATTATTATCCTCGATGATTAAGCAAATCTAAATTGCTACAAAGAAATGTTGGTATGGTATTACTAAATATGATTTAGCGAAGATATGCCTTTAAACGAATTGACAAAAGTAATGAGAAGGAAATTTTATATTGAGATTTATTTCATTTTTAAAAATTCCATAAACAGTACTGCCAGTACCACTCATGGCACTGTAAATAGCCCCATTGTTGTACAACGTATCTTTTATTTCTTTAATGCATGGATGTTTTGCAAAAACAGGTACTTCAAAATCGTTTTTCAAAATATGTTTCCATTCATAAATATCTTTTGAAATTACATTTCTTAACTGTCCTGCAGAAGAAAAGTTTTGAGGATTTAATTCTCCAAAAGCATTTCCAGTATTTATATGTATGCTAGGGTTTACAATTAAAATTTTGTTGTCAGATAAATTTACATTTATTTCTTCTAAAATTTCTCCCCTGCTACTTGCAAAGCATGGTTTGTTAATAATAAAAAAAGGGCAATCACTACCCAATTGCAACGCATAGGCTGTCAATTTTTCTTGCGATAACTGTAGGCTAAATTGTTTATTGAGCATTAACAAAACAGCTGTAGCATCGGTAGAACCACCACCCATACCAGCTCCTATGGGTATATTTTTATGCAAATGCATTTTTATATTTCCTATTTGTGGGTAATCTTTTTTAAGAAGATGATATCCTTTAACACAAATATTATTCTCCTCTTTTACATTTATTGTTTTTCCTGTAGAGGTAAATGTAATATCTGAAAATCTATCTGTAGTTATAATTTCTACTGCATCTTTTATAGCAATTGGGTAAAAAACAGTTTCCAAATTATGAAAACCATCAGCTCTTTTGCCAATAATATTAAGCCCAAGGTTTATTTTACAATTTGGATAGGATAGCATTTTAAATTGTTCAATAGTTTAAATGTTAAATTGTTTTGACTCTTTTATGTTACAAAGTCTTTTAAAAAGATTGGTTAAATATTAAAGACATTTTTTAAGTTTAAAATTAATATTTTAATAATTAAAAAAAACAGAAAGATAAATTACCATGTGGGGGTTTAAAGTTTCATAATTTTATGGAAATCTAAATTCTTAATTTAAAAATACAAAATCATTCCTCCATTTTTTGTTTTGCCTCATGTTGTATAGCATCTAGCACTACTCTATTTAATTCATTATTTTGCGCCAATGTGTATTCTAAAATTCTTTTACTTAAGTCTAAAGATGTTGCCCCTAATGGTAGCATACTAGCAAGCTGGTTTATAACATAAATATTTTGGTCTTTTAATTTTGTAACAGCTCCCCATATTTCTTTGCTCACATATATTTGTTGGCTCACATTATAATCGTACTCCGATTTTATATTTTGTATAAGCACACCATGCATTACTGCTGCACTTTCTCCATGTGCTTCTGCATTCGTTATCATTGCCCTTAGCCCAGCCCTTTCTGTAAACATTGCAAGCCTTTCGTACGCCAATAATTGAAGTTTCTTTCCCTCAGGATGTAGCTTTTTTAAATATTCACTTAGTTTTATAACTGTGTATAATGAATACACAATTCCAGCAAGGCTTAAAAATAATAAGGCTGATATTACAATTTTAAACATATCGTCCATTGTATTTAATTTTTTAAATGTAAATGTAGTAAATCAATTTTCTATTGGTGTAATTTGCTTTTTATTATAACCTAATTTATAACATTTAGTTTTTAATAAAATGAAGTTAAAATTGTAATGATTGTAAAAATTTCAACTATTTGAGTATAAAATTCTTCGAAAATAATAGTGTAATTATTATTATTTGTTTATTATCAAATTAAAGTATAAAAAAGAAAGTAACACACTCAATAATAATATTATAAAATTGAACACGACAACAATTACCTATTCAAAACTAACTTAATTAGCAAGTTTTAATATTTTTTATCAGACCCATAAAAATATTTATATCTCATTCAAAAATATACGCAACCTTTCTATTTCTTTTTTCTAAATAAAAATGCCATAATAAAAAAGTAGCAAAACTTCTATATGGCTTCCATTTGCTTGTGTAAATTTCCATATCAGTTTTATTATCTAATTGAAACAATTCTTTTATAGTATTTACAATGGCAATATCTCCCAAAGGCAATATATCTGTGGCTTGCAAGCAAAACATTAGGTATACATCTATTGTCCAGTTTCCTATGCCCTTTAGTTTTATAAGCTCTGCTCTTACTTGCAAAGCATCTTTATTTTTTAAACTTTTTAGGTCTATTTCTTTATCTAAGATTGCTTTTGCTAATACTTTTATATAACTTGTTTTTTGCCTGCTTACGCCGGCCTCTCTGTACATTTCATCTGTTAGAGATATTAAGTTTTTTGGAGTAAAACTTTTTACTTTATTTTTTAATTTTAAATATGTTGCTTTTGCACTATCAATAGATACTTGCTGTTCTAAAATTATAAGTGCCAATGTTTCAAAACCCTCGGGTCTACATGGTATAGCAGGTATACCGTGTAGCTTTATAATTTGTGAAAATATCTTATCTTTTTTACAAAGATGGTTAATAGCTTCCTGCATACAGTTAATTTTTTTTATAAAACTATTTCTAAATCTTCACAAATTTCATCAATAATTTTTCGTTGGTAATCTCTTACATCCATTGCTGCAAATGGTTTTGCTAATAAATATTTTTTTATTCCTCTTAGTATATATTCTCCTGCAATTATGCCATATTGTTCACACAATACTTCATTTATTTTTTTACAATTATATTCTACTTCAATTTTTCTTTTATCCTTATTTGCAAAAAATATAGGTTCTTTTCTTCTTTCACTTCTTTCTATTTCATGTGGTTTACAATTTTCCATTTCTTCTATGGCGT
>JAYUJS010000271.1:0-3128 GCA_043765095.1 Ferruginibacter sp. | reverse complement strand
TACTTTTAACATTGATAAAAACTACGGGGTAGAACTTACTAGTGATAACGGTAAGTATAAAGTAATGGGCGAAAATGCAGATAATTTTCCTAAAGAACCAGTACCAGATGACTCTAATAGTTTCACCATGTCTTCTTCAGGATTGGTAACCGCAATTAGCAAAACTATATTTGCTGTGAGCAGTGATGACCTTCGCCCAGCAATGACAGGCGTTTTCTTTGAGCTTGGAGAAAAAGGAATAAGCTTTGTTGCTACCGATGCACACAGGCTTGTAAAATACACCCGTACCGATGTAAGCTGCCCACAAAAAGATACCTTTATTGTACCTAAGAAACCATTAAATTTATTAAAAAGTGCTTTGCCTCTAAATGAAGATGAACTCACTATTTCTTACAACAGCAACCATTTATTTGTAAAGCATGGCGGTACAGAATTAGTTTGTCGCTTAATAGATGCTCGTTTTCCAGATTACAAAGTAGTAATACCTGTAGATAATCCTTATGTTTTATCAGTAAATCGTACTGATTTTCAAAGTGCATTGCGGAGGGTGAGTGTATTTAGCAATAAAAGCACAAACCAAGTTGCATTAAGCATAAGTGGCAGTGAGCTACAATTGGCTAGTCAAGATGTAGACTTTAGTTTTGAAGGTAATGAGCGCATGGCTTGTACGTATAATGGCGAAGATTTGGCTATAGCATTTAATGCAAAGTTTTTAATAGAAATGTTAAACGGTGCAGATACGGCAGAAATAAATATGGAACTTAGCATCTCTACAAAAGCTGGCATTATAAAACCAAGCGAACAACAGCCAAATGAAGAATTGCTAATGTTGGTAATGCCTTTAATGTTAAATAACTAAAAAATAGATTTTTGATATGAAAAGCCTACAACTTTAATGTTTGTAGGCTTTTTTTGCTCATAAATAGCATCTTTCAAAAATGCGTCTTTAAAACAGTTATTTTTGCATTCTAAAAATAAATAAATATGAGCAAAGGTCCAGTTTCGCATTTTATAGAACATCATTATAGGCATTTTAACGCAGCTGCATTAATGGATGCTGCTAAAGGTTATGTAACACATTTAGACGAAGGCGGTAAAATGATGATAACGCTTGCTGGCGCTATGAGTACGGCTGAGCTTGGGCTGAGCTTAGCAGAAATGATACGCCAAGATAAAGTGGCTATTATAAGTTGTACCGGAGCAAACTTAGAAGAAGATGTAATGAATTTGGTAGCACACTCATATTACAAGCGTGTACCAAATTATAGAGATTTGAGCCCGCAAGATGAGTGGGATTTACTGGAAAATCATTACAACCGTGTTACCGATACTTGCATACCCGAGGAAGAAGCTTTTAGACGATTGCAAAAACATATTGTAAAAATTTGGATGGATGCAGAGGCAGCAGGTGAGCGTTATTTTCCGCATGAGTATATGTATAAAATGTTGCTGAGTGGCGTGCTTGAGCAGTATTACGAAATAGACCCAAAAAATAGTTGGATGCTTGCGGCTGCAGAAAAAAACATTCCGATTGTAGTGCCAGGTTGGGAAGATAGTACCATGGGAAATATTTTTGCTTCATATATTATTAAAAACGAAATGAAAGCAAGTACCATGAAAAGTGGTATTGAATATATGGTGTGGTTGGCAGATTGGTATAGAAATAATAGTAGCGGAAAAGGAGTTGGATTTTTTCAAATTGGTGGTGGTATTGCCGGCGATTTTCCAATATGTGTTGTGCCTATGATGTACCAAGATTTAGAATGGCATGATGTACCTTTTTGGAATTATTTCTGCCAAATATCTGACTCTACTACATCGTATGGTTCTTATAGTGGTGCAGTGCCAAACGAAAAAATAACTTGGGGCAAGCTAGATATTAATACACCTAAATTTATTGTGGAGAGTGATGCTACAATTGTTGCTCCGCTTATGTTTGCTTGGATATTGGGGTGGTAAGGCAAGTATTGAGATGTTAATATTGAGTATTGAGACAGAAGTGCGAAAATTATGTTTTATACTTTTTGGGGGAGCGAAGAAACAGCTATGGGCACCTTCATTGGCGACGCTCCGTTCATCATTATTTCTTTTGGCATCTTTTATTGTGCAATAGATAAATTTATAAAAAATGGGATACATAAAAGAACTAGATGGAGTAAATTTTATTGTTGATTTAACCCCATTAACAGAAGTAGGTAAAAAGAAAATTAGTGAAGAATTCTCACTTTAAATCAACTGGAAAAAAGATGGAAATTAAAAGAAGATATACTTAAAAATAGTTAATTAAAATTAAAATTAAAAAGAAAGCAGATTTATATATCTGATGAAAAAACAACATGGAAAAAGTAAAAATAACCATCAACAACAATGGTTCGATGAAAGTAGAAGGGGATTTTGAAATTGTAGATAGAAACGGAGGAGTATACGACCTTGGCGGTAGAGAAGTTGTAGGTATTTGTAGATGTGGTTTATCAAAAAACAAACCATTTTGCGATGGTGCACATAATGGTAATTTTGAGCATGAGGCAGTAGCGTTTGCATTGCCGCCGAAGAAGGTGTAAATTGTTATTGCCATAATACATGACCTCATGGATACAAATAGTAATATTGCACTTTTTGAATTTATAGATAAATTATTTCTAAATATTTACTCTTATTTACCACAAGAGTCGGTAGCAAATTTTTTAATAAAGTATTCGAATTTACTTTATTGGAAGTACTCACCACATAAAGGCGAATGGACTATTTATCCTTTAAATCATGAAGAGATTAAATTTGAATTTATTAAACATTCAATTGAATTTAACACTCATCCGTGTTTTTCTGAAAGTTTTTATAAAGGATATCTTGAAATTTCTAACATTGAAAATGAAGATGGCAATCAAACTCAAGAACTTAAATTGAATTTATTATTTAGAGAAAAATCTTTGGCATTAAAAGCTATTAATTTAATTGATAGAAGTATGGAGGATTTTGGCTGTCGGAAAAAGGAGCAGATAATTTCTAAATGTATAATGGTGGAATATAGTTCCGACAGCACTGATATTTTAAATGGTATTTCTTATATGTTTGGTAAGGATTTATTTGATAATTACTTTAAACTAGCAATATATCCAAGTACAAATAGA
>JAYUJS010000270.1:0-1109 GCA_043765095.1 Ferruginibacter sp. | reverse complement strand
TTACACAAGCAGCTATAAATTTTTATGAACAACTTCAAAGCTACAAAGATGATTTTAAAGACAGCCAATTTTTGAATATAAAGTTAGATTCTCTTATAGAAAACATACAAGAGGATGAGCAACAATTTTTAACCAGAAAAAAAAGTGTCGAAAATTTGGAGCTGTTATTAACATCAACATTTTTTAAATATGCTAAAAAAGTATATGGAGGTATTACAAAAAGCCCCAATAATTTGCATTGGTACATTCCACGAAATAAAAAAAATTATAAAGCTTTGTTAGATACATTAGTATCTAACAAAGCAAATATTGAAGAGCCCGTAAACAGATACTATATTTCATTAAAAGAAAAATTAAAAGAGTATAGGGTTATAGAGAAAAATGGTGAATTTTCAAATAAAATAATTTGTAACGAAACCTTATCATTTAGTGATATAGATAGTTGTATTTCTGATGTAAAAATTCATTTGTTTGCAACAAGAGATTTAAAACTAAATGATAAAACCGATTTATTTACTGATAGTCTGCAAATAGCTATACAGCACTACCAAAGTAGGTTTGGCTTAAAAAAAAGTGGCAAATTAGATGCCGCTACTATAGTGGAAATGAACAAGCCAGTAGCATGGAGAATAAAACAAATAATGGTTAATATGGAGCGGCTTCGGTGGGTACCTGCTGAGGTAGAAAAGGATTATATATTAGTAAATATTCCAGAATTTAAATTACACATTTTTGAAAACAATAAACTTTTTTGGGAAACAAATGTTGTTGTAGGGAAAACACTAACACAAACAACTATTTTTAGAGGAGATATTTCACAAATAATTTTAAACCCATATTGGAATGTACCCAATAGTATTTATAAAAAAGAAATACAAAATAGATTAAGCAAAAAATATTTAATTAGAAATAATATGGAAATGTACAATGGCGGTGTACGACAAAAGCCAGGTATAAATAATTCATTAGGTAGAGTAAAATTTTTATTTCCTAATAATTTTAATATTTATTTACATGATACACCAAGCAAAAGTCTTTTTGAAGAAAATAAAAGAGGATTTAGCCATGGATGTGTGAGGGTACAAGAACCATTTAAACTTGCAATGTAT
>JAYUJS010000269.1:0-8643 GCA_043765095.1 Ferruginibacter sp. | reverse complement strand
TATGATACTATTAGCAGAAATATATTTTTCATTGCGTATTTTTTACTAAGCAACGAAAAAATATTTACAAATAGTAATTATTAAAATTTATTGTACTAGTTTTAACAAGTATGATGTTTTCAAAGTAAGCACAATGTTTTTTCTACAATCATAGTTGGTGTTATATCTTGCATACAACCACCTTTGCCATGTATAGGGCATAATTTATTTCCAAAAACTGATGAAGGTCTGCATGGCATTTCAACCTGAATTATGCTTTTTTCTTTTTGACCCCAGCCAGTAAAACCTGCATACGGGTGTGTACCACCCCAAATTGAAACTACAGGCACACCATAAAGAGATGCTATGTGCATATTTGCAGAATCCATACTTACCATAACATCTAGCTGAGCAATTATATTTAGCTCTTCAGTAAATGAGGTTTCCGTTGAAAGAAAATATAAATTTTTATTTTTTGAAAATAAATTGTCAAGTATTTTAATTTCATTTGCAGAAGCAAAGAAAAATAATTTGTTGAAAGGGTTTTCTAATAACAAATGAATTACTAGTTTCATTTTATTTATTGGAAACATCTTAGATGCATGCTTAGCAAATGGTGCTATTCCAATAAATTTTTCTTTGCTTTGTAATTTTATTGGCAATAAAGATTTGTTGGGTTTCAAATGAGTAATGCCTGTTTTTTTATCTAATGTTACAGTACAATTCAAATGTCTAAACACATCTGCATATCTCTCAAACATTGGTTTTAAAGGTTGCAGTATTTTATTAATAGACCTAGTTAATTCTTTTTTTTCTTTGCGCCCTTTATCTAAAACGGCACTTTTTTTACTTGTTGAAAAAAATCTTATTGCTTTTGTACGTAATACATTGTGTAAGTCTGCTATGGCATCGTAAGTTATATTATTTTTTAGTAGTTTACTTAGTTTTAAAAGACCAATTATTCCTTTATACTCGTTTAAATTTATTCCATAAAAATGAAGCCTATCAATACCTTCAAAAAATGGCTGCACAAATGGTGTTGACACAAAAGTAATTTCAAGTGTAAGATTTTGTGCTAACACATTTTTTATAACAGGTACTATCATTGCAATATCTCCCAATGCAGAAAAACGAATAGCCATTATATGCTTAGGAGTAGGTTTCATTATTTTTTTTGATTATACAAAACTGGATTCAAGGTTTCGTCATTGTACATTTTCATTTGCTTGTACAATTTCATATATTTTTTTCCTGTAGCAATATCATCTAATAATTGAGTAATAGAAGTACACATATCTTTTCTTTGAAAAAGCAAAACATCTAATTTTTGTTTACAAGTATTTCTATGTTCATCAGTAGCACCTACCCTTTCTGCTTCTATTTGCATATGATAAATTTTTAATGCAAGTATTGACAATCTATCTATAGCCCATGCTGGTGTTTCTGTATTAAAAGTAGCATTTATATTTTTTTCTACTTCATTAAATTTATTGTAAAACCAACCATCTATAAATTCTACCAAATCAGTTCTATGTTGGTTAGATGCATCAATTCTTCTTTTTAAAGCCAATACTTCTGCTCCAGTTAAATTTGGACTTCTAATTATATCTTCCAAATGCCATTGAACAGTATCTATCCAATTTTTTAAATACATTAAATGTTCAAGTGTTTCTTTAGTAAAAGGGTTTTTAACTAACGTATCTACATTATCAGTAAAGTGATAATCACTTATACTTTTTTCAAATATCTGTACCCAACTTATTACTTTCATTTTTTAATTTTTATAAATACTACTTAAATTGCTAAAGTCATTTGCATCTTAAAATTTTACAACTAAACCAGTCACAATAGCTATACCTATGCTTAACAGCGTACCTATTACTAAATATTCTGTTTTTATTTCAGGTCTATCTTTTTCGTTAAACCTAATTATACCTTTAGCAGCTAGCAATAAACTTATGGCTGCATAATCGTTTCTTAAAACAAAAATAAGCACAATTATACGTTCAATGATACCTATCCATTTCCCAGCGTTTACTAAACTACCTGCATTTTCAATTTTATCTTGCCATTGCTTGGTTATTTGCCCTATCAAAATACCTGTTGGTATTGTAATAAAAACAAATGCTGCCGTCATTTTCCATATTACTAAATTTTTATTGAGTAAATGCCAAGCAATTTGTATTTTTTCAAAAGATAAAAATGTGGCATACCAACAAACAAAGATTACAGCTAAATGTAGCAGCTGGTCTACCACAAAATAATTTAATGTAGGTTTTTGATAACTTTTCCAACCATCAATTATAAAATGTGTTATCATTATTACCAATGCCACCACCCAATGCTCAAACCCTGTAATGGCAAAAGCCAAAAATGCAGTTACTACTACGTGCATGTAAAGCTTCGGTGATGCAAAATGTTTTTGATTTTTTTCTTCTACCCAACTTTTTGGCTGTAGCAAAAAATCACTTATGAGGTGAGTCAATATTAATTTTGTTAGCCAAATTGGTTCTATCATTATTGTACTAATTTAATGATGTTAATATATTGTTGTAATAATTTTTCTATCTGTGGCCATTGCCCTGCTGTTGCAAGTTGGTGAATAGTACTTTTTGTTTTTTTTATTTTTTTAGCAATCGCTTGTTGTGTTTTACCCTCGAGTAAATCAAATATTACTTCAGCTTGTTTCGCAGTTATTTTATGTAAAATATCATTTAAATAATCTGAAATTACATTTAAACCCTCATTTGCTAATTGGTTATTAATTGATATTATTAGTCTTTGATTTGTTTTTGCTATTTTATCAAATGTACGTCCTGATAATAAAAAAGCTTCCCCTTTTGCTGTTGTCAAAACCTTAACAGGTAGTTTCACTTCACCTATACCAATACTTATACGCACATCAACCACTTGTGCTTGCTGCTCTTTGTATAGCTTCATAGCAGCTATTCTACAAAGCAATGAAAGTTGTAAGGCGTTCTCGGGTTCTTTCACATATACCTGAAAACTATCTCCTCTAAAAAATTCTATTTTATGGGTTACAAAAATTTCTTTTATACATGTTATTAATTTTTGCTCTTTAGCAGGAGTAAGTTTTGTAGAGTTTACTATATCACAAGTTAATATTGCTTTTATTGACATTATTTTTATTTAAAAGTAAATATACGAACTTTTAAATAATTCGTATAAATAACCGAACTTAAAAGATATTCGTATAAAATAACGAACTTATTAATAATTCGTATAAATATACGAACCTATTTTATTTCAAAAATAATTACATATTTTATTATTCTTCCACAAAATTCAAATCTTTACCAAAAGTTTCTTTTGTAAAATATAAAGCTACTACGCTTATGCACATTACTATTACACCAAGCCATATTGCAGCTGTTACATAAGCATTAGCAACCCCTGCATTTATATTTTGAAACCAATTAAACAACAATAACATTATTGGCAAAGAACCTCTAACCATATTAGGAGCTGTAGTGGTAGCGGTAGCCCTTAAGTTTGTACCAAACTGCTCCGCTGCCATAGTAACAAACAATGCCCAAAAGCCAGTAGCAAAACCAAGAAAAGCGCATACAGCATACATTGTAGAAGCAGTACCCCCTTGTTGGTTAAAATATAAAACGATACCAACTATGGTAAGAAAATAAAATATAAAAATTGCTTTTTTTCTACTTTTTAGCCATTGGCTTATGAGCCCTATAAGCACATCTGCAATAGCTATAAATATATATGCAAACATGGTAGCTTTTTTGGGCAAAACTTTTTCAACTACTCCAAATTTTTCTGCAAAGTTATTAGAGAAAGCTAGCAATATACCAATAACATACCAAGTAGGTAACCCAATTAAAATGGCGCAAATATATTTTTTAAACCTTGCAGCATTATTAAAAAACATTAAAAAATTACCTTTTACAACACTGCTTTCTTTTACTTGTTTGTACATGCCACTTTCAAAAACGGATACCCTTAAAAATAACAAACAAAAACCCATACCACCACCTATAAAATAACAAGTACGCCAGTCAAAAGCTAACGAAATAAAATACGCAAACACAGCACCTGTAAGCCCTATGCCTGCTACAAGTGAAGTTACCATTCCTCTTTTTTCTTTGGCTACAAGCTCACTCACAAGCGTAATGCCTGCACCAAGCTCTCCTGCAAGGCCTATACCTGCTACAAAGCGTACTAGAGCATATTGGTTAGGCGTTTGCACAAATCCATTTACAATATTTGCTATGCTATATAAAATAATAGAACCAAATAATACACTAAGCCTTCCTTTTTTATCACCAATAATACCCCAAAGAATACCACCAATTAGTAAACCTATCATTTGTATGCTTATGATAAATTCGCCTTGAGATTTTGTCATTTCAGCAAATGCCATTTTAGACATTGTTAAGGATGCAGAATGCCCTAGCCCTTTTACACCATCACCTAAACTATCTACTCGTACAATATTAAACAAAAGCAAATCGTAAATATCTACAAAATAACCTAGCGCTGCCACTAAAATAGCTATACTAAAAATGGAAGTTGATTTATTGTTTTGTTGCATAAAAATTAGATACCTTTTTCACTTTGAGATTTAGATTTCCCAAAAATAATTTTAATAATTACAGGAGCTGTAGTTACAAACACAATTCCTATTACAATTAGCTCAAGATGCTCCCTCAAGTCAAATTGAAATTTATGCAAAAATAGTTCTTGTAAATAATGCCCTGCAAAAAGCATTGCAAATACCCAACTTACACATCCTACAATATTATAAAAAGTAAATTTTTTTTTCTCCATACCTACAATGCCTGCTACAATTGGGGCAAATGTTCTTACAATAGGTAAAAACCTTGCCATCACTATGGCGCCACCACCATGCTTATCATAAAAATCTTTTGCTTGAAAAAGATATTTTTTTCTAAAGAAAAAAGTATCTTTTCTTTCAAATAAAAACGGCCCGCTTTTTCTTCCAAACCAATAGCCTACAAAGTTTCCTATAATGCCAGCAATAGAAATAATTACACCCAGTATTAATAAATTAGAAAAAGCTCCAGCATCTACTCCTACTCCACTTTTTACCAAATCATAGCTATAAATACCTGCTACAAAAAGCAATGAATCTCCAGGCAAAAAGAAACCTGCAAACAAACCTGTCTCCGCAAATATTACAAATACAACAAACCAAAGCCCACCAAATATGATGTAAAACATTGGAGTTAATAAATCTTTCCAAGTAAAGGTTTTACTAATGGTAATTATATTATCCTTATCTACATTTACAATACTAAACTTTGCGGCTGCATAATCTTTGCCAACCACATCATATAATACAACCACATTTTTGGGTATTGTAATAAACGATTTATCAGCCACCAACAAATGGCTTCCATTTAGTGTTACAACAATATCTTTAGCATCTGCTTTATATTGATTTTTAATTTTTACGGTAATACTGTCTTGGCTCTTTACATTTTGCACTAATATAAATGCTAGTACAATTAAAATAATTTTTCTCATTGAAAATTTTATACTGTTAAAATTTATTATTCTCCATCCCCTAATTCTCCTTCCATTTTGCTCACCACTGCAGTAGCTATACTATTGCCCAATACATTGGTAGCACTACGCCCCATATCTAGCAATGGGTCTATACCCAAAAGTAATGCAAGCCCTGCTTCGGGAATGTTAAATGTGGCCAACGTACCAGCAATTACTACTAATGATGCACGAGGCACACCTGCTATACCTTTGCTTGTAAGCATAAGTACTAGTAGCATGCTTATTTGTGTACCCATGTCTAAATGTATGCCATAGCTCTGTGCAATAAATAAGGAGGCAAATGTCATATACATCATACTACCATCAAGGTTAAAAGAATAACCCAATGGCAATACAAAACTCACTATATTTTTTTTACACCCAAAGCGCTCTAGCTCTAACATTGTTTTTGGGAAAGCTGCTTCGCTACTTGCAGTACTAAAGGCAAGCAAAGCAGGTTCTTTTATCCTTTTTACCAAATTTAAAATACGCTTACCTATAAATAACGCACCTACTAAAATAAGTACCAACCACAATAATCCTAAGCCAAAATAAAACTCACCTATAAAAATAGAATACGTTTTTAAAATAACTAAACCTTGCTTTGCAATAATAGCAGCCATTGCACCAAACACTGCAAATGGTGCAAACTTCATTACATAGCCAGTTATTTTAAGAATGATATGAGCTACGGCATCTAATGCTTTTACAACTGGTGCTGCTATTTCGCCAAGGGCAGCCGCAGCCACGCCAAAAAATAATGCAAATACTACAATTTGTAATATTTCATTTTTAGCCATAGCATCTACAAAGCTTGCAGGAAAAACATGATAGAAAAAATCTTTTATAGAAAGTGCAGCTTTATCAATACCTGTAGATGCAGCAGCATCGGGCAATGCAAGGTGCATTGCTATACCTGGTTGAAAAATATTTACTAGAATCATTCCCAAAACCAAACTTACCAGCGATGCACTTAAAAACCATAACAATGTTTTACCACCTATTCTACCCACAGCACTTATATCACCCAATTTTGCTACACCTACTACCAGCGTAGTAAATACCAATGGCGCTACAATCATTTTTATGAGTCGTAGAAATATATCTGCCAAAATGGTAAACCAATCAAGTTTTTTATCTCTAATCTTAGTTATTTCTGCTTTTTGTGTTGCAATAATATTTACCTGCTTTACCAATGCTTTATATTGCATATTTGATGTATCCATTAATGCTGCTCCTCTTGCATCTATAATCTTTATAGAATCTGCTAAAAGTGTAACAGCTTCAAATACTTTTATACCTGTTTTATCTGTAGCAATATCTTTTTCTAAACTTTTTTTAATTGCTTCTATATTTTTCTTTTGCCCTAATAAATTTTGATATAAGGCTGTATCTGATACTTTTTCAAAACGCTTCATTTTTTCTCTTAGCATTTTCTGCTGTGTTTCTGCATTAGCTATACTACCATTCTCGTTTCCTACATAATAAGTATTTAGCAAAAAACCTGCTATAATACCAAGTACTAAACCAATACCAATGTATAAAGTAAGTTTACTTTTCTTTTCTTTTTGTATGTGCATAAATAGTAATTATAAATTGCAATATAATAGTTAAAAAGTTACTAGCTTCTTTTGAACAAAGAAAAATTTCTATATTGTTTTTATAGAATAATAATGTATTTTACAATTTCATTTATCATCAAAATTTAAAAACGATATGGGTTTATTTACTAAAAAACCAATGCATCTACTACTTGCCGAGGCAGCGGATTCTGAAAAAGGTTTAAAGAAAACGCTAAGTGCTGGTGCACTTGTAGCACTAGGTATTGGTGCTATTATTGGTGCAGGTTTATTTGTAAGAACAGCTAATGCGGCTGCACAAAATGCAGGCCCGTCTGTTACTTTAGGATTTATTGTAGCGGCTATTGGTTGTGCTTTGGCTGGGTTATGCTATGCAGAATTAGCCTCTTCTATTCCAATTTCTGGTAGTGCATATACCTATACTTATGCTACAATGGGTGAGCTAATGGCATGGATTATTGGTTGGGATTTAATTTTAGAATATGCTGTAGGCGCAGCCACCGTTGGTATTGCTTGGAGTGAGTATTTGAATAACTTATTAGTAAATGTTTTACACACAAGTGCCATACCTTATGAATGGTGCCACTCACCTTTTGAACATAGCACAACAGGGGTTGGTGGCATTATGAATATTCCTGCTTTTGCTATTGTAGCATTACTAAGTTTACTTTTAATAAAAGGTACTCAAGAGTCTGCATTTGTAAATGGCTTAATCGTTATTACAAAAGTTGCCATTGTAATATTGATAATTATTTTTGGCTGGGGCTTTATAAACCCTGCAAACCATACTCCATACATACCTGCTGCTACAACCTATGTAGACTCCAATAATATAAGCCATAGTTTTGGTGGCTTTTGGGGTATTATTGGTGCAGCTGGCACGGTGTTCTTTGCCTTTATAGGATTTGATGCAGTAAGTACAGCAGCTCAAGAAACCAAAAACCCTAAAACAGCAATGCCTATTGGAATACTTGGTTCACTAGCAGTTTGTACTGTTTTATATATTTTATTTGGTCATGTACTTACAGGTTTAGGGCCAGTAGAATTTTTTAGAACTGGAGGTAAAGAGGCATCTGTAGTAATGGCAATAAATGCATTTATGCCAGGGTATGAGTGGCTAGGCAAGCTAGTAACGGTTGCAATTTTAGCAGGTTTCTCATCAGTAATTTTAGTAATGCTTTTAGGCCAAAGCAGGGTTTTTTATGCTATGAGTAAAGATGGCTTATTACCAAAAGTATTAGGCACTTTACATCCAAAATTTCAAACACCTTATAAAGCAAATTTGTTAATTTTATTAATTGTAGGAGCATTTGCAGCTTTTATACCTGGCGATATTGTAGGAGATATGACTAGTATTGGAACACTCTTTGCATTTAGTTTAGTTTGTGTTGGTGTAATAATTTTACGCAAAACAAATCCAGAATTACCCCGTCAATTTAAAACGCCATGGGTGCCTTTTATACCAATATTAGGTGTACTTGCATGTGTGCTTATGATGGCTGGCCTCGGCTGGACAAATTGGTTAAGATTATTT
>JAYUJS010000268.1:0-1113 GCA_043765095.1 Ferruginibacter sp. | reverse complement strand
AAAAAAAAAAGCCCAATCCATTTCGTAAAGCTGCTACTGATTTTTATAATTATTTTGGTTTTTTTATTACTGGTCAATAAATATTACAACAATGGGAGAGCAATTAAATAAAGATACACTTAGCACTAGCAACCAAAAGCTATTAGAAATATTACAAGCCTTAGGTGGTGTAAATGATTTTACAATTACTTTACAGCCCACACAGTTAGAGATACTAGCAGCTATACTAGCAGCTATAATGGCAGGTGGTGGTGGTGGTGGTGGTGTTCCATTACAAAATTTGCAACAAATTACAAATATTGGTAACGCAACTACTAATGAAATAATAGTTGAAACTTTACAAAATAGCAGCAGTCTTTTTTCTAACACAAAACTAAATGCTGCCTTTATATCTTTTTTTAAAGGTAAATTAGGTAGCCCTAGTTCAATTACCTCTTTACTAAAAATACATGACCTCTCTATTCCAATTGAAACTAGTACAACATGCTATTTGCCATTAAGTAATGAAAAAACTTTGGTAACAAGTATAAACAATGTTTTTGCAAATGAAAATGGGGAAGTAAATATACCATCTAGTAATAATACTCAAACTGGCGCAGTAAGTTTTAATACATCAGACGGTGCTACAAGCTGGAAAATTTTAAGTTTACCAATTGTAGACGAAAATAGTTTACCAGTACCAAGCATACATTATTGTACTGGTTTTGTTGATTTAAAAGCATCAGTATTATGCTTAGACCCAAATTTAAAGCAAGAGTTTTTTTTATTTTTTGAAAGACTAGCATTCGTTTATAACCCTTTAAAAAATTCGGAATTAGTGTATAATTTAGGTAACTTAATGAGCCCTTATGAGGAACAATTATCCGTACTAAATTATAATAGACAATATTTAGATAATGTTTATGTTTTTTCTGCAAAGTTAGAGGACAATAATATTAATATCTATGTAGAAAAAACACAGTACGCAATTGATTACAATATTGCAAATACAGAAGCAATTTTTAATGTACAGTATAGCTATAGTTTTATAAAAAATTCATTTGTATCAGGCGGCAATGGAGGTGGTGGTGGTGGTGGAGAACAAAAAAGCAAAACGGTTATAGAGTTGGAAAA
>JAYUJS010000267.1:0-3147 GCA_043765095.1 Ferruginibacter sp. | reverse complement strand
TTTTATACAATAATTCCTTAATTTTGCACCTCATTTGCGGATATGGCGAAATTGGCAGACGCACTAGACTTAGGATCTAGCGCCGCAAGGCATGTAGGTTCGACCCCTATTATCCGCACACAATAACTTCCTTCCGCCAACACGGAAGGATTTTTTTTACTAATCCCGACTTAGAAGTCGGGAGCAAAAACAATAAAATGGCTACAGTAGTTAGAGAAAAAATTAGTTTATTAAACGACAAGCTTACCGTAAAGCTGCAAAAAGAAGATTACTTACCCGCTTTTGAAAAAAAGTTAAAAGAGTATAGCAAAACAGCCAATATTCCTGGCTTTAGAAAAGGAATGGTGCCAGCTGGTATGATAAAAAAAATGTATGGCGCAGGGGTTTTTTCTGATGAAGTATTACGTACCATTGAAAAAGAATTATATACCTATTTAGACAAGGAAAGACCCGATATTTTTGCACAACCCTTGCCATTACCAAATGAAATGAGCAAACTAGATATGTACAACCCTGCTGAAATTGATTTTTCGTTTGAGATAGGTTTGAAATCTGCTTTTGAATTACCCAATATTGCTACAGCAAAACTTACACACCACAAAGTAGAAGTTACAGATGTAATGGTGACAGAAGAAATAAACCGCATGCAATTAAAGGCGGGTAAAATAAATGATAAAGAAGCAGTAGATAATGAAGAAGATGTGATAAATGTATTGTTTACTGAAAGTGATGAAAATTCAATAGACTTAGAAGGGGGAATTGTAAAAGAAAATTCTGTATTGGTAAAGTATTTTAACCCAAAAATGCAACTGCAATTGATGGGTAAAAAAGTAGGAGATAATTTTGTGTTTCAACTGGAAAGCACTTTTGAAGGTGACAAACTAGAAATGATATTGCAAGACCTTGGCTTTGCTAAGAATGATGAAGCCGCTGCACAAAAATATTTCAATTTACAAATAAAGACAATCGGTATAGTTGAAAAAAGAGAAATGAATGAAGAATTTTTCAACGAAGTATATCCAGGAAAAGAAATAAAAACAGAAACGGAATTAAAAACTGCATTAAAAGATGAAATAGAAAAATATTGGGCTTTACAATCTGCAAACCAATTGCACGACCAAATTTATCATTTGTTATTGGATGATACTAAAATGGAATTTCCTCAACCATTTCTTACTCGTTGGTTAGAAAACGGTGGTGGTAAACCAAAAACAAAAGAAGAAGCAGAGGCTGACTATCCAAACTTTGAAAACCAATTAAAATGGACTTTAATTAGCGATGCTATTATTAAAGAAAATAAATTGGAGGTATCCGAAGCAGACCTTCGTGCAAGTATGAAAGAAGAAGTAAGTCGCTACTTTGGGCAAATGGGAATGGGCGATGACACAAGCTGGCTAGAAAGCTACATAGACCGTATGATGAAAGATGAAAAACAAGTAGATGCTACATATCGTAGAATGATAACTGAAAAATTATTTACTTGGGCAGCAAGCCAAGCAAAACCAGCTGAGAAAAAAGTAACCTCAGAAGAGTTGGTAGCCATGCAGCAAAATCACCAGCATTAAAAATAAAAATCCCCTTGTTTGTAGCAAGGGGATTTTTTATTTAAAAAAGCCTCATAATTTTTAAAAAATTATTGAACAACGTATTTGAAACTATATTTAATTTTTGATTTAAAATGCTTATCAATTATATTTGTTAAAACCTTATTTTTATTTTTAAAATTGTTTTTATGGCAGCTACTACATTGAGCAAACTTGCTGAAACCCTTATTGGTTCTGAAATTGTAAAACTTGGGGGTGTTATTAAAGAAAAAATAAGTAAGGGAGAGCATATTTATAATTATACTATTGGTGATTTTGATTCTACACAGTTTCCAATACCTTGTGAATTAAAAGAAGCAATAAAAAACGCATATGATGATGGTTTTACAACCTACCCAGTTGCAGATGGTGAAGCAGATTTAAGAAAAGCAGTAGGAGGTTTTATACAAAAAAATGAAGGGTTGGATTATGCCGCTAACGAAATTTTGATAGGTGCTGGTGGCAGGCCTCTAATATATGCATTGTATAGAGCCATTGTAGATAAGGGCGATAAAGTAATATACCCTGTACCCAGTTGGAATAACAACCACTATACACATTTTACCGAAGGTGAACATATTTTAATAGAAGCCACAAAAGAGAATAATTTTATGCCTACAGCAGCGCAAATACGTCCGCATATAAATGGTGCATCATTGCTAGCTTTGTGCTCTCCGCTAAACCCTACAGGTACTGTATTTACAAAGGAAGACTTAGAGGAAATATGTGACCTAGTTATAGAAGAAAATGCTAGCCGAGCCGAAGGAGCAAAAAAATTATATTTAATGTATGACCAAATGTATTGGACACTTACTTTTGGTAATACCGTTCATTACAACCCTGTAACACTACGCCCAGCTATGAAGGCATATACTATTTTTGTAGATGGTATAAGCAAAGCCTTTGCTGCTACAGGTGTACGGGTAGGCTGGAGCATGGGGCCAGCAGAAGTTATTGCAAAAATGAAAGCAATAAACAGCCACGTAGGTGCATGGGCACCTATGGCAGAGCAAAAGGCTGTGGCAAAATTTTTGGCTCAAGAAAAAGTAGTTACTGATTATTTTGTACACTTTAAAAGTGAGGTTGAATATAGACTTCGCAATATATATGAAGGTTTTATTAATCTAAAAAAAGAAGGTTTTGCCGTAGATGCTATTGTGCCGCAGGCAGCTATTTATCTTACAGTACAAATAAATTTGGTAGGCAAAAAAGTAAATGGAAAAAGCTTGGAAAAACAAACCGATGTAACTGCTTATATTTTAGACGAAGCAAAATTAGCTATGGTACCATTTAACTGCTTTGGCGCAAAAGATGATAGTACTTGGTACAGAATAAGCGTGGGTTGTGTAAAAAAAGAAGAAATAAATGAAATGCTAGAGATGCTTAAAAATGCATTGGGGAAAGTAACAGACTAATTTTTGTTACTAAAAAATATAAAGGGTTTTGTCAATTTATTTTGGCGTATTAATTTTTTTATTTCTACTGATTTTGAGACTATTTTATAACGATTAAGGTCTAAAACTTCATGTGCTTGTACAAAATTATCTAGTCGTTCAGTAGTAAA
>JAYUJS010000266.1:0-1116 GCA_043765095.1 Ferruginibacter sp. | reverse complement strand
TTATTTTTAAGGTCAATTTTATAGATATTCATAAATATAAATTTAAATTGTAAAACGTAAATTAAATAAATTAATAAAATGCATTTTTGAATATGTCTATATCATGCAATACTATTTCATAAAAATTAGTTTTTAAATTTAGTAATTATTAAAATGAGACAGTATACCTAATTTGCAATGTTGTATTAGTAGCCTTATTATATTTTTATTTAAATGGATTGCAATTTTAAATCTTATAGTTGAAGCAAACTTGCGTAGTCAAATTCATCCCTATTTTTTAAATCATTAAATTACTAATAGAATTTATTTTTTTTAAAGTACTTAATCTACCCTTTTTTGCATAACTATTTTAATATTTACCACTAAATACTAACTTTGCAACATGAGTAAGGTAAAAGTTTTGATGGCAATGAGTGGTGGTATAGATAGTACAGTTGCTGCATTAATGCTTCATAAACAAGGGTATGAAGTAATTGGAATTACAATGAAAACATGGGATTATGAAACCAGTGGCGGTGGCAATACAGGAAAAAAAGAAACGGGTTGTTGCAATTTAGATAGTTTTAATGATGCTCGTCAAGCTGCTGTGCAACATGGCTTTCCTCATTTTATATTAGATATTAGAGAAGAATTTGGTGGGTTTGTAATAGAAAATTTTGTTGAAGAATATATTGCTGGTCGTACACCTAACCCTTGTGTAATGTGTAACACTCATATAAAGTGGCGTGCATTGTTAAAAAGGGCAGATGCACTTGGATGCGATTATATAGCTACAGGGCATTATGCACAAGTGCATTTACATACAAATGGTAGATATTTTATAAGCAAAGGGATTGATGAAAGTAAAGATCAAAGCTATGCGCTATGGGGTTTGCAACAAGATTTGTTAAAAAGAACATTGCTACCATTGGGTACTTATCACAAAACAGCTATTAGGCAAATGGCGCATGACTTTGGTTATCCTGAGCTTGCAAAAAAAAGTGAAAGTTATGAGATATGTTTTGTGCCAGACAATGACTACCGTGGTTTTTTAAAAAGAAAAGTAGATGGACTAGAAGAAAAAGTAAATGGTGGCAACTTTGTAAATAAAGATGGTAAAATATTAGGAACACACAA
>JAYUJS010000265.1:0-1117 GCA_043765095.1 Ferruginibacter sp. | reverse complement strand
TTTTACTATTTTATAACAGTATGTTTTCAAATATTGTTACCAACATTAAAATTTTATTATTAAAAAATTTATGCTTTATTTTACCTAACAATAAAACTTTGTTTCCTATGAAAAAAAGACAAACGATATTTTTATTAATTACCCTTCTTATTAGTTTACTAATCAATAATAGTAAGTCTTTTGCTCACGAAGGTGGGCATTATCACAAGGGTGATATATTAGATAGTTGGACACTATTGAATGGTGATGTGGTTAAAGGGAATTTTGCAGTGAGTAAAGACAATAATATTATTTTAGAACAGTTAGATGGCAAGTCAATTGTTATATCTATTCAATCCCTTTCGATACAATCTCAAGAAATTGCTCACCTTAAAATTAAGAAATATGAAATGCTTAACTCGCTTTTAAATCCAACATTACAAAACGCTTATAAAAATTCTTTGCATCGGAATATTTTTTATTTGATAATAGCAATATTAATAGGAATATTTATGTTTGCCTTTGTGGCAAAACAAATTGCAAAGCATCACCAAAGAAATTCTTTACAACACCTAAATGTAAAATTTTTTGTGGTTTCATTATCATTAATATTATTTGTAATTGCATGTAAAAAAAGTACAGAAATTGCCACTGTTGGTACTATTCCAAAAACTACTACTTCATTTATTGATTCTGCATTTTCCCCATATAAACCTTCTGTTGCAACCAGTTGGGATAATAATTATTTTTATGTAGCTTCTGGTGGATTTCCAAATCATAATATGATGATAGGAATTACAAGTTGGCAACAACAAGTACCAATCCCACAACTTTACACAGGCACAAATAAATGGTCAATACCACTGCAGCCAGTTTATGCAAATGTTCCATTAAGTACCAAAACTAATTTTATGAAAGGTGCTTTAGCAATTGCAGCAAATGGAATTCCTATTTTTAATGCACTTAATAATAGAGGTGAAGATTCTTATTTAATTGGCGAATTAGATAATTGGGGTGGGCATTGCGGCAAGGCAGATGATTATCATTATCACTCTGCACCATTACATCTTTCAACAACATCAGGCTCAAAACCCATTGCTTTTGCACTTGATGGATTTGCAGTTTATGGTGCAAGTGA
>JAYUJS010000264.1:0-3151 GCA_043765095.1 Ferruginibacter sp. | reverse complement strand
TTCATGAGATGCATGTTTAAATGTGCACAAAATTTTCTATATTTTTTTATTTAAAAATGTTTTATCTAATTTTGTGTTTTTAAAATTGATGAATGCGGTGATGGCGAAATTGGTAGACGCACTACCTTGAGGTGGTAGCGCTCATACAACCGGGCGTGTCGGTTCGAATCCGATTTACCGCACTTTATTTAAACCTGCATTTTTGCAGGTTTTATTTTTTTTAAAATAAATTCTTTTAATTATTATAAAAATGCGATTTTAAATTATAATGCATTTTGTTTTTTACTAATTTGTAATATTTTATTGTCATAATAAAAATTATTATAACAATAAAAGTTGAAAATAAATTCTCTGCCGAAGGGCTGAGGGATGGGAAGTAGTACCCCACAGGAGGGAGGAACGACTGACGAGGAGTACTACGGACAGCCCTGACTAATGTTGAGTGGATATATGAAAGGGCACAGCCCCAAAAAAGACACAAAGCCACCTAAATCCTCCAAAGGGGGACTTTAGTATGTTATACTTTGAAATTATTGATAGAATTTGAGGAAAAATGAAATGCATTTCCAATTAAAAATAAGCAACCCCTAAATCTAAAATCCAATATCTAATGCCTAAAATCTAATTTCTGCCCTCTTTTCCCTATTTTTGCGCACCAAAAAAATACAATTTATATGATGGAAAATTTAATTTACGTAGTACCTGCAATGGGCATTGTGGGCTTGTTGTACACCTTCGTAAGGTACGCTTGGGTATCTAAGCAAGATGCGGGCAACGACCGCATGAAAGAAATAAGTACTTATATAGCAGAAGGCGCTATGGCGTTTTTGAAGGCTGAGTACAAGATTTTAGGCTACTTTGTAGTAGTGGCAGCATTGCTTTTAGGGGTAATGGGCGCTAGCAACGAAGGTAGTCATTGGAGCATTGCTTTGGCATTTATATTGGGTGCATTTTTTAGTGCATTGGCAGGTTTTGTGGGTATGAAAATTGCAACCAAAGCCAACGTACGTACGGCACAAGCTGCTCGTACAAGTTTGAGCAAGGCTTTGTCTGTTTCGTTTACTGGTGGTAGTGTAATGGGTATGGGTGTTGCTGGTTTGGCGGTGCTTGGTTTGGGTGGATTATACATAATTTTAAAGATGGTTTTTGCGCCTGAAGCTGCCGTAAACAGCGAAGAAATGGAGCGTACGATTGAAATATTAACGGGCTTCTCTTTAGGCGCTGAGTCTATTGCATTGTTTGCTCGTGTGGGTGGTGGTATTTATACAAAAGCGGCCGATGTAGGTGCTGACCTTGTGGGTAAAGTGGAAGCTGGTATTCCGGAAGATGACCCTCGTAACCCTGCAACGATTGCAGACAACGTAGGCGATAACGTAGGTGATGTAGCAGGTATGGGTGCCGATTTATTTGGTTCGTACGTGGCAACGGTTTTGGCTACAATGGTATTGGGTAGAGAAACAATTAGTAGTGGTGTTGATAATTTTGCTGGATTTGCTCCAATCTTGTTACCAATGCTTATTGCTGCTATGGGAATTATATTGTCTATCATTGGTACGTTTTTCGTACGTATAAGTGACAGCGCAGGTTTGAGCACACACAAAGTACAAAATGCGTTGAACATGGGTAACTGGGGTTCGATGGTATTGACGGCAATTGGTTGTTACTTTTTAGTACAATTTTTAATGCCTGAAACAATGGTGCTTCGTGGTTTTACTTTTACGCCTAACAAAGTTTTTGGTGCAATAATGGTAGGTCTTGTAGTAGGTGCGTTGATGAGTATTATTACAGAATATTACACAGCAATGGGTAAGCGTCCGGTAATGAGTATCATCCGCCAAAGTGCTACTGGGCATGCTACAAATATAATTGGTGGTTTGGCTGTGGGTATGGAAAGTACGTTGCTTCCTATATTGGTGTTGGCGGCTGGTATTTATGGTTCATATTATTTTGCAGGGTTGTACGGTGTGGCTATTGCAGCTGCTGGTATGATGGCTACTACAGCTATGCAATTGGCAATAGATGCCTTTGGCCCTATTGCTGATAATGCAGGTGGTATTGCAGAAATGAGTGAGTTGCCTGCTGATGTGCGTGAAAAAACAGACATTTTGGATGCGGTTGGTAATACTACGGCTGCTTCTGGTAAAGGTTTTGCGATAGCCTCTGCGGCATTAACTGCATTAGCTTTGTTTGCAGCTTTTGTGGGTATTGCAAAAATAGATGGTATAGATATTTATCATGCAGATGTATTGGCTGGTTTATTTGTAGGGGGTATGATTCCATTTATATTTTCGTCTTTGGCTATTAAAGCCGTGGGTGAAGCTGCTATGGCAATGGTGGAAGAAGTTCGTCGTCAGTTTAGAACGATACCTGGTATTATGGAAGGTACGGGAAAACCTGAGTATGATAAATGTGTGGCTATATCTACAGAAGCGTCTTTGAAAAAAATGATGTTACCTGGTGCTATTGCTATTTTATCTCCTATTTTTATTGGTTTTGTTTTTGGTCCTGAAGTGTTGGGTGGTTTTCTTGCAGGCGCTACGGTATGTGGTGTGTTGATGGGGATATTTCAAAACAACGCTGGTGGTGCATGGGATAATGCTAAAAAATCTTTTGAGAAAGGCGTAGAAATAAATGGTGAGATGTATTACAAAAAAAGTGAACCACACAAGGCTTCTGTAACAGGTGATACTGTAGGTGACCCATTCAAAGATACATCTGGACCATCGATGAATATTTTGATTAAATTGATGAGTATTGTGAGTTTAGTTATTGCTCCTACGCTTGCAAAATTGCATGCTGGTAAAATAGAAGCTGGTAGAAAAGCACAAATGGAAACATTAATGAAGATGACTGCTGCTACAACTGCTGCTACTTCTGTAGTTTCTGAAACGAGTAATTTGTTAAAAGATGCACAAGCTACTGAAGGTGCTGCTACTACTGTTGTTTCTCCAAAAGGCACTGTAAATGCAGCTGGTGATTTTGAATATGAATTAGGTGCACCTCAGGTTATTGACTTACCCAATGATGCTAAAATAACATTGGCTACTGGTAGCGATTTATTTAGACTACACGAAAAAATAAAAGCAGATGATACAAGTATGTTGGCTAAAACAGATTGGTACACATTGGAAAATGTTTACTTTGAAAATGG
>JAYUJS010000263.1:0-1118 GCA_043765095.1 Ferruginibacter sp. | reverse complement strand
AAAATACCAAATTTTACAACACCACGATAATGCACCACAATTGCCTACAGGCTACCCAGGCTCCATGTTGCTAGCATTAGTACCGCCTATTTGGTTTGGTGTTATGAATAAAAAGATAAAGGCGTTGGAAGTGTAGCCTTTCAAAAGTTAGCATCAAACCTAGAATTTATCAGTAATATTTTAATAATACATAATGGTTAACATAATTAATATTATTTTGCATTACATTTTAAAAAATAAAAATCATGAAATCATTATTTACATGCGTAATTTGCTTTATAGCTTTTACCGCATTTGCACAACCAAATAAAAAGCAAGCAGCAAAAGGTGGTACTTATGGTGTAATAACTACAGCTAAAGATGCCATAGAAGTAAATGCGCTTGAAGAAAAACTAGTAACAGCTGAAAAATATAGAGGAAAAGTAAAAGGCACAGTAGCTAGTGTATGCGAAAAGAAAGGATGTTGGATGAAACTAGCCACCACCGAAGGTGATGGTATTATGATTCGTTTTAAAGATTATAAATTTTTTATGCCATTAAATATTGTGGGTAAAGATGTAGTACTACAAGGGGAAGCTAAAAAAACTGTAACAAGCGTAGAAATGCTAAAACACTATGCAGAAGATGCGGGCAAAAGCAAGGAAGAAGTTGAAAAAATAACGGAAGCAAAAACAGAAATAGAATTTATAGCTACGGGTGTTTTGGTAGTTAGTTAATTTTTAAATGCTTCTAAAAAACATTAAGATGCGGTTACATTTTTTGTAGCCGCTTTTTTATTTTATTCAGGTTTGTATTCAAAAATAATTTCTGCATTTTGTGTAAGATTTGCACTGGCAAATAGCTCATACCTTTTGCCGTTTGGAGTACTAAAAATAAGTAATGCTGTATTAGGTGGAATAATTCCTAAATTTTCAGCAAATAAAACAATGCTATGGTATTTGGCGTTTTCGTCTAGTAAAAGATCTACCGTTATAGGCTTTTCACTTATTCGCTTTTTGCTTACAATTGTTTTGCCATTGTACAAAATGCTCACAGTATCTCCATCTACAGTGCCGTTGTCATAAATATTTAAAAATAATTTTTTTTCATTTATTACAATTCGTTTTAGTTCTTTGTTA
>JAYUJS010000262.1:0-3160 GCA_043765095.1 Ferruginibacter sp. | reverse complement strand
TTATTTAATTGCATAAATTGGTTAACGTTGAAATGTTAAATAATTTGGTAATACCAAGTTATTCGAATGATTTATACTTATACATGACTTTATTTAATAAAAAACCGCTCTCTATATAAAAGCGGTTTTTAAAAATGTAATTTTATTGCTGTATTGTTCTTAGTGTACCTTTTTATTTTTCTTATTTAATTTTAAATGCATATATCCAATTTACATTTCCAGCATCACCAGCTGAAACACCAGCATTAAAATTTATTGAAAAAACTTGCCCAGGTATCCATTTTGTGGCAGTTGGTGTAGGTATGGTAAAAGTAAGTTGTACCAAATAAGTATTATAGTTAATACCACCTACACTTTCATTTGCAGCATTTATTACTGAAAATGGTGCAATATTATAAGGTGCTATACTTGCTAATGTAAAAGTAGTATCAGCAGCTGTAACCCCCGTTGCAGTCGGTTGATAACTTCTATATCTATCCTCAGCATTTTGCATTACATTAATTACAGAAGGTGGATTAGCTGGTGTAATGAAAGCAGTAGGTGCTTTGTACAAGCTCACATTTATTTTTCTTTTAGAAATGGCATAATCATCCCCTTTCATAAAACCTAAAATAGTAATTACATCACCTGCTTTGTATGCTGGGGGCTTGTTAGCAGTAGTTACTGTATCATAAGTTAATGTTTTTCTAAAAAAATTAAAACCAATTGGAAATAGGCTTATTGGTGTTGTAGGCAATGTATTTTTATCTACTACAAAACCAGCAACAATTCTATTATTTAAGGTAGCCGAAGCTAAACCAGCATTTTCGGTATTTGCTATGCCATTTATAGCTGTATCGTATTTTGTACAACTAGCAATAGCTATCACTATTACCATAATAAATGTACTATTTATAATTATTTTTTTCATTTTTTTAATATTTTATAATTAGTTAAATAAATAACGTAAACCTATTTGCATATTCCAACGTGAGTCTATACCAGTATTATCTCTGTAACTATTTACCAATGGTACTTGGTTGGTAGGGTCTAAATAATTAAAATTAAACGCTGGTCTACCTTCGGGTGTAAGGCCTACATACCCAAGTGGTGATGTTCTGTTAAAAGTTCTTGTAATTCCCCATTGTTTGTTTAACAAATTTCCAAGGTTAAAAATATCTACTGTTAAGCGTAAAGTATGTCTGTTTTTATCTTTTGTTTCAAAAAAGAAATCCTGCGTAAGGTTCATGTTTAGCTTTTTAAAATATGGTGCTAGTGCGCCATTTCGTTCAGCTACTTCACCTCTATGTACACTTAAGTAAGGGTCTTGCTTAATAAAAGCATCTAGCTGAGCCCAGATTTGGTCAGGGGTTCTAGGGTCTGCTGCGTTAGATTTTACTAATACAATTTCACTTTTATCCCTAGGTATATACATCAAATCATTGTTGCCACCTGCATTATCCCCATTTAAATCTCCATTGTAAACATACGATGCCGTGCCGTTTGCCGCAAACTCATAAGTAAACCCTATTGATGTTGCAAAATGTTTTGCATATTCTCTCCTATAAGTTAAATAAGCTATAATACGATGGGGTTGATAAAAATTAGCATTACCTAATTCATCTCTATTTGGGTCACCGCTTGTTGGTCTATCTCTCCAGTTACTTTGTGCTATTGATCCACCATCGTTAATAGTTTTAGCTTTGCTATAAGTGTAAGCTACACTTCCACTTAAATATTTAGTAGTTTTTTGTACTTGTACTGTTGCAAAATAACCATATCCTTCATTTGAGTTTCTCATTAAAATAGCATCACTTATGTTAGGATTACTATAAGTACCTATTGGCCCTACAGTATTAGTAGGTGTGCCAAAACCTCCATAAATTTGTGATGTATTATAACGTACTCTGTTATCAACACCAGTAAGAGGTACACCTGAGTATGGTAAATTTATATTTTGAAAATATACTGCATTTATGTCTTTAGTATAAGTCCCTTCAACTGTTAAGGTCCAATTGTTTGGTAATTTTTGGTCAAGTCCAAGACTGGCCTTAAAATTTTGTGGGTATCTAAAATCGCTAGAAGTAACGGCTACATTATATTGAGTAGGCAATACTCCTTTGGTTGTTGGTCTAAACAAATTTACATCTGTAGAAAAAGGCAAACTACCAGCCACATTAGCGGCTCCACCAGCTTGTGATAATCCAAATTGTACACCATTATTACTAGCTTGATTGCTTATCCATACAAATGGGGGAGGACCTGCAAAAGTACCCAAACCGCCACGTATTTGTGTTTTTTTATTGCCAAACACATCCCAGTTAAAACCCACCCTTGGGCTAAGTAAAACCCTGGTTTGTGGCTGTGCACCTACATCTATTGTAATACCATCTCTAAATTTTAATGTTTTCAAACTATCATTTTGGTCAAAACTATTACCAAAAGTTGGTACATCTGCACGTATGCCATACGTTACCGTAAGGTTTGGTTTTACTCTCCATTTATCTTGTGCAAATACACTATACTCTACAGAATTTATTTTAGCAAAAGGAAATGAACCATCCTTAGTGGTACTAGTTCTTAAACTTGAAAATGTTGCATTTTGTAAACCAGGCGAGCTGATAGATGTATATGGAGATGAAGCAGATAGATAAAAGTCATTCAAACTATTAAACCTATAAATACCTTGATAATTTGGTGCAAAACCATTCTCAAAACTCTTTATATAATTTTGAGTACCTATAGATATTTCATGAGAGCCTTTATAAAAAGTAAAGATATCTGAAATTTGAAGTACGTTAGAATTTAATTTGTTATTGTAAGTAAATGGCTCATAGCCAAATGAAGTATAAGTAAAACCACCCTGAGTGTTTAATATATCCACCATCGGAAATTCTTTACTGCTAAGCGATTCTCTAAAATCTCTTAAAGCAGTATATCCTATTTGCAATTTGTTGTTAGATTTATTGCTAAAACGGGTGTTTAGCTCCGCAATAATAATATTAAAATTATTATTGATAGTATAACCAGTACCACTAAATGCCATTCCATTTGCATTTGGCCCTCTACCACCATTTGGAGAGCCACTTGCACTAGCTGGTACATCTCTAAATGATTGTAAGTAGTTATATTTTAAAGTAAATGTATTGTTTTTATTAATATTCCAATCTATTCTTACTGT
>JAYUJS010000261.1:0-3160 GCA_043765095.1 Ferruginibacter sp. | reverse complement strand
TGTGCTATTGCTGCTAAAAAATATACAGAAGAAAATGGAATGACATTTATTCCTCCATTTGATGATTATAAAATTATTGAAGGGCAAGCAACTGTTGGCGTAGAAATATTTGAACAGTTCAATAACCAACAAGAACAAATAAAGCAACAAGAAGAATACAAATTATATCAATCTACCACACCAATCTCGCAGGTTTCCCTCCCCACCGGGGAGGATAGGAGGGGCTTAGATTTTATTTTTATGGCAGTTGGCGGTGGTGGCCTAAGTGCAGGCGTTGGTTCTTATTTTAAAACATTTTCTCCTCATACAAAGATAATTGGTGTAGAGCCAAAGGGTGCGCCAAGTATGTATGAGGCCTTAAAAGCAGGGCAACCGGTAACGCTAGAAAATATAGAACGGTTTGTAGATGGTGCTGCCGTAAAACGTGTGGGTGATATTACCTTTTCAATTTGCAAAGATGTACTAGACGACATGCTATTGGTAGATGAAGGAAAAGCGTGTACTACTATTTTACAATTGTATAATGAAGATGCTATTGTTGCTGAACCTGCAGGTGTTTTAAGCATTGCTGCACTGGATGAATATGCAGCACAAATAAAAGGTAAAAATATTGTGTGTGTAATTGGTGGTGGTAATAACGATATAGATCGTATGCAGGAAATTAAAGAACGGAGTTTGCAATACGAAGGATTGAAACATTATTTTTTGATTCGTTTTGCACAACGACCAGGTGCGCTAAAAGAGTTTGTAAACCATGTGCTAGGCGATAATGATGACATCACTCGTTTTGAATACATGCAAAAACACAATAAAGAAACAGGCCCAGCATTGGTAGGTATAGAATTGAAAATAAAAAATGATTATGCGGTGTTGCTAAAAAATTTAAATGATTATCATATTAATTATACAGAATTGAAAAGTGGAGATAATGCGTTTGGGTATTTGGTATAAGCCACTTAAAACCCTTTCGAAGGGGGTAACAAGGAGCCGGAGTTTGGTTGAAAGTATTACCTATAAAAATAGGATTAAGTTTTTTAAAAAAAGTAATTTCTTAGTATAAAAAAATTAAAAAATATTGTAAACACATAAAATTTGTTAGTAAGTTTATGTAAATTTTGTTTGTTTCTTTATAGTTTTCGTTTCATTTATGGTTAATACTTTTCTCAGTAAAAGATGATAAAATCAATATGTTTTTCACCCTTTTTCCTTACTTTTGCGCCTTCAAAAAGGCATATACCTAAAAAATAATAGCATGAGTGGTGCATTAAAAGAAGTAAGAGTTCGAATAAAAAGTGTACAAAGTACCCAACAAATTACCAAAGCCATGAAAATGGTAAGTGCTGCAAAGCTTCGTCGTGCACAAGATGCTATTACACAAATGCGCCCGTATGCACAAAAATTGCAAGAAATGCTTAGCAATATTGTAAGTAGTAGCGAAGGCGAATTAGGTATGTCGTTGGCTACAGAAAGAACGGTAGAAAAAGTAATGGTAATAGTTGTAACGAGTGACCGTGGCCTTTGTGGTGGTTATAATAGTAATCTTATAAAACTAGCAAAAAGTTTGTTGGTAGATAAATATGCTGAGCAACATTCAAAAGGAAATGTTTCTTTTTTGCCGATTGGCAAAAAAGGATATGAGCATTTTAGTAAAAATGGGTTTAAAGTAATAGATAAATATTGGGATATTTTTACTGGACTAAGTTTTGAAAAAGTACAAGCAGCAGCAAAATATGCTATGAATGCTTTTGCAAATGGCGAAGTGGATAAAGTAGAATTAATCTTTAGCGAGTTTAAAAATGCTGCTTCGCAAGAGTATATTGCAGAACAATTTTTACCTGTACAAAAAGCTGCGGTTACTACATCAAATAAAAAATCTGATTTTATTTTTGAGCCTAATAAAGAGATATTGGTAGCAGAGCTTATGCCAAAAATACTAAATACACAATTGTACAAAGCAGTACTAGACGGCAATGCGAGTGAGCATGGTGCACGTATGACGGCAATGGATAAGGCAAGTGACAATGCAAATGAACTATTGAAATCATTAAAAATAAGTTACAATCGTGCAAGACAAGCTGCTATTACAACAGAGCTTAGTGAGATTGTGAGTGGAGCGGCAGCGTTAAACGGATAGTTCATTTGGCAAGAAGCAGTTTACAAGGAGCAATTTGTAGTTAGCAAAAAAAACCAATATAAAATAAATAAAATATAATTAGTGTTCTTGCTAATTGTTCTTTGCAAATTGCAAACTTATACATGGAAATATCTCAAATAATACCTCATATTGAAGCTCTTATTTTTGCAAGCGATAAATCTTTATCGGCTACAGAAATAACAGAACTTATAAATACTGCCCTTGGTTTTATAGAAGACCGTGCAGATACTGAACAAGTGCAAGCAGCTATTGAGGGTATTAAAGAAAAATATGACAGCGAATTTTATGCATTTGAATTAAAGCAAAGTGGCGGTGGATGGCAATTTTTGACTAAGCAAGCATACCATAAAACAGTAGCATTAATAAACGGAGATAAATTTATAAAAAGATTATCTACAGCATCCCTTGAAACGCTTAGTATTATTGCGTATAAGCAGCCTACTACTAAAAGTGAAATAGAAAGTATACGTGGTGTAAACTGTGATTATGCTGTACAAAAATTATTAGAAAAAGATTTAGTAATTATAAGTGGTAGAAATGAAGATGCTGTGGGTAAGCCATTAATTTATTCTACTTCTAAATCGTTTATGGATTATTTTGGTATAAATAGTGCTGATGAGTTACCAAAAATTGATGAAGTAATAATGGAAGAAATGGTGAGGGCTACACAAATAAGTGAACTTGCACAAGAGGAAGGTACACTTATACATAATGTATTTGGTGAAGCTTGTGATTTACACATTGCAGAAGGAGAAGTACCTACTCATATAAATGTGGAAGGGAATGAAGCAATAGTAATTGTAGAAGATGAAAACGAAGAAAAAGCCTCCTAAATCTCACACGAGGGATTTTGAACTTTTATAATTCGGAAAAATTTCAAAATTTCATGGTATTACAATTTAATTTTTACAATAGTATTTTTTTCTGATTTGTATATTTATTAAAATTACAACAACAATTTTATTATAAACTCTAAAATTTAACGGACTCCTAAAGCCCCCCTTA
>JAYUJS010000260.1:0-3163 GCA_043765095.1 Ferruginibacter sp. | reverse complement strand
CTTTTAACGATGCAGTGCAGGGTATTATTACACTACGCACATTGCATATACAAATGGATGAGGCGGTATTGGCTGCGTATGGATGGAGCAAGCCAATTACAAATGAAGAATTAAAAATTACAGATGTGCCACTCCCACTTACTACTCACCATTCCCCACTCACCCTACAACACAATTTTTATGAAGTAGATTATTTACCTGAGAATGATAGGGTACGTTTTACTATCAACCCCGATGCTAGAAAAGAAGTATTAAAACGGTTGTTGGAGTTGAACCATAAAATACATGAGGACGAAGTAGCGCAGGGGCTGTGGGATAAAAAAGCCAAAAAGAAAAAGGTAGAAGCTGTAGATGATGTGGAGCTGGGAGGATTGTTTAATCAGTAAAAAAATGGCGAAGCAATTAAATTAGCTAAACTGATATTAAAACGATTCGGGTATAATATTTCTAATGCTGAAAAGAACAAAATATATACGCCTCCATTTTGGATAGATATGAGCAAATTGTTTGAGTTGTATGTATTGGGATTATTGAGAGAACGATTTACATTACCCGAGCAAGTGAGGTATCAATATTTAAGTTTTTGGAATGAATTAGATTATTTAATAAATGCAGACAGCTATAAAATGGTAGCTGATGCTAAATACAAAGTAAGGTATTTAGACGGATTTAAAAATGCAGATATAAAACAGGTAAGCGGCTATGCAAGGTTAAAAAATAGTATATACGGCTTTGGCAAAACCCGAAAATGAAATTATTGATTGCCTTATTATATATCCCGACCAAGAAAATGGCTTGGATAATTTTATGAAAGTTGATTTTAAGAAAGAAGCTATCAAAGAATTTGTGCAAGTTTATAAAATTGGGATAAAACTCCCAACCTTATAAAACTTTAAAATGGGTATGATATTTCAGAATATTTCGATTTAATAAGTTTTATTAAAAATATATTTCTTTGTCATTTAAAGTTTAAAAATATTCGTATTTGTTCTAAATCTATAAAGAATTGGTTCGAAATGCGTCCATTGCTGTCCATAAAAATGCAAGCCTTTACACTTAGTAAGGGTTTTTATTTTGTATTAAATTTTTTATAATAAGTATATGTCTTGCTTATTTTCTAATTTCTTTGATTTTTTAATTGCAAAAAAAACCCCGCTTTAAACACAAAAGCAGGGACGAACACATAAATCAATCAAAAATTATTATAGCGCAATTTGTTTTTCAGACATCATTTTGCGAAGGTTTAATAAACCATAACGCATTCTACCAA
Source organism: Ferruginibacter sp. (assembly GCA_043765095.1). Classification (GTDB taxonomy): domain Bacteria; phylum Bacteroidota; class Bacteroidia; order Chitinophagales; family Chitinophagaceae; genus Ferruginibacter. The sequence goes on along the minus strand of JAYUJS010000260.1, from coordinate 1,893 downwards.
GTGCAGTATTTATGCTACAATTTGTATGCTGAGAAATTTCTTTAAAACTCATATCTGCATAATGTCGCAAAATTATTACCTCTCTTTGGTCTTCTGGCAACACATCTATCATTCTACGTACTTTATCAGATGTTTGCTCATTCATAATACGAGTATCTACGCCATCTTCCGAAAAATTAAGTACATCAAAAATATCTCTGTCCTCACTCGTTTTAATAGTAGGATTTCTTTTTATTTTTCTAAAATGGTCTACACATAAATTGTGTGCAATACGCATTGCCCATGGCAAAAATTTTCCTTCATCTGTATAACGACCTCCTCTAATGGTATCAATTATACGAATAAATGCATCTTGAAAAAGATCTTCGGCTAAGTACTTGTCTTTTACTAATAGATAAATAGATGTAAAAATTTTATCTTTATAACGAGTAACTAGTGTAGAAAGTGCATTAGCATCTCCACTAATGTACATTTGAATGATTTGTTGGTCATTTAGTTGGATTTGGTTTTTCATTTCTTTTTTTTAAATGTGGATGACTATTTTAATTTAACCCAATTCTAAAAAAACATTGAAATTCTAGTAAGGAGATTCGTTGTATTTTCCTTTGTTCGGATATTTAAAACAAACTTAAATTGGATTTTTATTCTATTAAAATTTTCGACTACTATTTAATTGTAGTAAAATTTCGATTTTGAAAAAATTTAGTATTTGTACATAAATTGCAATATCTTTTTTGTAAAAATACGTATAGTGAAATGCGGAAATTACTAGCGAAATAGAAAAAGCGAATAAATAAAATATAGAAATATGCTAAAGATTGCTTCTACAAAAAATAAAAAAACTACCGAAAATAAAAACAATACCGACATTATAATACAAGGCGCACGGGTACACAATCTTAAAAATGTAGACGTAATCATACCACGAAGTAAATTAGTAGTTGTTACAGGTGTTTCAGGCTCAGGTAAATCATCGCTTACTATAGATACATTATTTGCAGAAGGGCAAAGAAGATATGCAGAAAGTTTGAGTGCGTATGCTCGCCAGTTTATGCAACGAATGAACAAACCTGATGTAGATTTTATAAAAGGCTTATGCCCTGCCATTGCTATAGAGCAAAAAGTAATAACTCGTACACCACGTAGTACAGTGGGGAGCATGACAGAAATATATGATTACTTAAGATTACTTTTTGCACGTGCAGGAAAAACCATTTCGCCTGTAAGTGGGAGAGAGGTAAAAAAAGATGATGTGCCCGATGTGGTAGCTGCTATCAACAAAACAAAAGATGGCGATAAGATAATGTTGTTAGCTACTTTTAAAAGCCATGCCAATAGAGATGAAAAAGAAGAGTTGAATATTTTATTGCAAAAGGGATTTTCAAGATTGTTTATTAACAATGAAATTGTAAACATAGAAGACTTGTTGGAAGAAAAACCAAACAAGAAAGCAAAGAAAGAAATATTTATTTTAATTGATAGACTTCTTAAAAAAGAATTTGATGAAGATGATTTGCATAGAATAGCTGATAGTACAGGCACTGCTTTTTATGAAGGAGAAGGCACTATGTTTGTACAAATAAATGAGAAAGCCCTATTAAAGTTTAGCAATAAATTTGAAATGGATGGTATTGTGTTTGAAGAACCTGTTCCAAATCTTTTTTCTTTTAATAACCCTTTTGGAGCTTGCCCTGTGTGCGAAGGGTTTTCTCAAATATTGGGGTTGGATAAAGATTTAATTATTCCCGATAAAAGATTAAGTTTATATGAAGGCGCAGTGGCTTGTTGGAAAGGAGAAAAGTTAAGCTCGTGGAAAGATGCTTTTGTAAAAGCTGCAAAGCAATTTGATTTTCCGGTGCATAAACCAATAATGGATTTAACGGATGAACAACT
>JAYUJS010000259.1:0-8727 GCA_043765095.1 Ferruginibacter sp. | reverse complement strand
GCCTTACATTTATGCAAAGTATGCGATAATTGTGCAGGCTCCTCCCCTCTTACAATACCAATACTTTTTATATTTTTTTGGTTACACAAAAATGCTGTTGCTACCAAATGGTTGGAGTATGCTCCACCAAAAGTGAGCATTGTTTTATGATCACTTTGTAAACACTCTTCAACATAAAAATGTAGTTTAAATAATTTATTACCTGATACATGTTCATGTATTTTGTCTAACCTTAAAATAGATAAATTGATTTTTTTTTGTGTTAATAAATTACTTTCTATTTTTTGTAATGAAATATTTGAAATGGACAGAATCATTTTTAATAGCAATATTTTATTTAAACAAACCAATGTTTAATTTGAAGCAATTCATTTATTTTTGTTTACAAGCTAATATAGTAAATAGGCAAATTTACAAAAAAGCTTTAAACAGTTTAGTACAAAAAAAATTATTAATTTAACGATAAAACAATTTAACCTTGAAACCTACACTCCTTATATTAGCCGCAGGTATGGCTAGCCGCTATGGCAGTATGAAACAAACCGAAGGCTTTGGTCCAGATGGGGAAACAATAATGGAATACTCAATTTATAGTGCCATAAAAGCTGGCTTTGGCAAAGTTGTTTTTATTATTAGAAAAGATTTTGAAGATAATTTTAAAGCTGTTTTTGAACCAAAGCTAAAAGGAAAAATAGCTGTTGATTATGTTTTTCAAGAAAAAGATAGTTTTGTAGATGCAGCATATTTGCCCGCAAATAGAACAAAACCTTGGGGCACGGGACATGCTATGCTTTGTGCAAAAGATACAGTAAAAGAGCCTTTTGCTGTAATAAATGCAGATGATTTTTATGACCAAGATGCGTTTAATAAAGCAGCCGATTTTTTAATGCATAAATGCACCCAAAAAGTAAACGCAATTATTGGATACAAACTTGCCAATACCCTTAGTGAGCATGGCACCGTAAGCCGTGGTGTGTGCCAAGTAGATGCAAATAATATGCTTACCAATATTACAGAGCGTACAAAAATTTATAAAAAAGAAGATGCCATTATTTTTGAAGAAAACGATGCGTTTACTAAATTGCCCGATGCCACAAACGTATCTATGAATTTTTGGTGTTTTCATCCATCTATTTTTAATCTTGCTAATATTTTGTTTAAGGAGTTTCCAAAAAACAATATCGAAAACTTAAAAGCTGAATTTTTTATTCCAATAATAGCAGACCATTTTATAAAAGAGTTTGAAGGGCAAATAGAAGTAATAGGAACTACCTCCCAATGGTTTGGTGTTACTTATAAAGAAGATGCAGAAGGAGTGAGAGCAAGTTTGAATAAACTTATTGCAAATGGAGAATATCCCCGAGCATTGTGGTAGGTATTTGCCTTTGGCAAATACAGAAAAGAATTCGCCAGAGGCAAGTTCCTACAAAAAAGCGCTCACAATTATATGAACGCTTTTTTATTATTAATCTTAATTTTTAGTATTAATTAATTCCCTTTAATCATAAACACATACCCTTCCATTTTTTTAATCTGACTCACTCTATCTAATCCTTTAAGGGTAGGAAATGATGAAATTTTTATTTTCTCATCTCCATTTTGTTTTTTTAATTCGTTTATAGCAGTAAAAATATTGCTAGACTTTATTGCATAAACAACACCGTTTGCATTTTTTTCAGAACTAGTTACAATACCTACTAATTCTCCATTTTTTGTAATAACGGGTGATCCGCTATTACCCTCATTAGCAGAGGTACTTAGCTGGCAAAATACGGGGTTCATATCGTGTCCATTTTTTGCACTTACATAGCCTTCGCCGTATACAATCTCGGCTTTGGGGTAACCCATAAAAAATATTTGCTCTCCTAGATCAGCATCTGTTTTCCTGATATTATAAGGCAATAATGGCAAAGATTTAAAGGAGGAATCAGTAATTTTTACAATAGCTAAATCTTGCTCAGCATTTATATAAACTGCCTTTGCATAATATTGTGCTCCCTTAATATTTTCTACAATAAGAGTATGAGATGCTTCTTTTATAACGTGTGCATTGGTTACAATATAATTATTGGTAGCATCTATCATAAAACCAGTTGCTCTAAAACGAGTGTCTACCTTAGAGGCTACAGGAGCAACTGAAGCAGCAGTAATAACACCTACCTGCAATTTATTAATCGTTTTCTCTAAATTTTTAGTTCTAGCCTCAGCAGCATCTATTTTTTTTACAAGTGGCTCTATATTGCTACTATTAGTTGTAACAGTAGATACAGCTGTAGCTATGAATAAGGATACAATACCAGCTATAGATGCTGCAACAGCAATATCTTTTTTATATCTCTGCCACAATTTAATAATTCTGCCCTCCTTTTGAGGAGTATTGCGGCTAATAAATTTTTCGTTTAATAATTTACCTTCTACTTCTGCTAACAAAGTTTTAAAATTCTTTGTACTGCTATAATTATCCAATTGGTTTAAAAAGAAAACTTGTTCCACTACAGCTTGGTCTAGCTCTGGGTTGTTTTTCCTTAATTCCTCAAAATAAATTTTTTCTTCGGCGCCCATTTCTCCTTTTGCAAATCTTTCCGTAGCGTCCATTAATAAAGTATCTTCCATCAGTCTGTTTTTTTATATTGTGCAAAAAAAAGTTTTTTTAAGCGCACAAGGCATTTATATTTTTGTGTTTTTGCGTTATCTGCATTGGTGTAGCCAAATTCTTGAGCTATTAAATTCATGTGTTTTTTTTGTAAATAATACGCTTGCAATAAACTTTTGCAAGGCTCACCAACTTTGCTCATAGCACTTTCCATAATTACAAAATCATTTTGTATTTTTAAGTGATTTTCAATTTCGTCTTCTACAGGCATTATTTCTTCGAGTCCATCAGGTGAAGTGGTAAATCGTTGTTGTTGTTGTAACTTTTTTAACCATAACCTTCTAGCAACTGAATATATAAAAGTTTTTAATAAACTTGTTAATTCAAAGCTCCCTGCTTTTACTTTTTCAAATAGTACAATCACTGTTTCTTGAAACAAATCTGCAGCATCATCCTTACTACCAGCATTTGCTATAACCATGGTTTGCACCATATTATAATGTTGCTTGTACAATTGTTCAATCGCATTTTTGTCTTCTGCAGCAATGCCTTCCAGTAAAATTTTATCATTTTCTAATGTACTCACCTAATAATACTTATTTATTAATACAAATTAAGGCATTTAGTAACCCAAAAAAATATTTAAAAATAATTTTTTAATTTATGGGTTACCTTTTTTTTGTTTTTGTATTAACTATTGAATTATAATTTAAACAATAAAAAACAAACAAAATGAAAAAATTCCTTGCAATCGCAGCTGTAGTTATCGCATTTACTTCTTGCGAAGAGAAAAAAGCTGATGCACCAGTAGTTGAAACTCCAAAAGTAGAAACTCCAGTAGTTGTAAATGATACAACTGTTAAAGTTGATACTACATCTAAAATGGATGCTGTAAAAGCTGCTGCAACTAATGCAGTAAAATCTGCTGCAACTGATGCTGCTAAAGCAACAACTGAAGCTGTTAAAGGTGCTGCAACTGATGCTGCAAAAAAAGTAACTGAAGCAGTTAAGAAGTAATTCTTATAAACTTATAGATAATTTATATCTAACTTTTGAAAGCCACTCCCATTTGGAGTGGCTTTCTTAGTTTATTCAATTTGTTATTCGTAAAATGACTTAACACAATTAAATTTGCAATTCTTAATGAATAATATCATTCTTAAAATAATAAATGAACGACACACTTTTAAAAATATGGAACAAAAGACCACTTATAATTAGTGGCCCATGTAGTGCAGAAACAGAAGCACAAGTATTACAAACTGCAAAAGAACTTGCAAGTACTGGTAAAGTAGATGTACTGCGAGCTGGTATTTGGAAACCCCGTACTAAGCCAGGTTTATTTGAAGGTATTGGTGAAGTAGGCCTTGAATGGCTTTCTATTGCAAAAAATGAAACGGGATTGCCAACAACGGTAGAAGTAGCTACTGCACAACACGTGGAGCAAGCATTAAAACATGGAGTAGATATTTTGTGGATTGGCGCACGTACTACTGTAAATCCGTTTAGTGTGCAAGAAGTAGCAGATGCGCTAAAAGGAGTTAATATACCTGTATTGGTAAAAAATCCTATTAACCCAGATTTAGAATTGTGGAGTGGTGCAATAGAGCGTTTACAAAAAGTAGGATTACAAAATATTGGGATGATACACCGAGGTTTTTCATCTTATGGTAACACCGAATATCGTAATGCACCTATGTGGCATTTACCTATAGAAATGAAACGACGATTTTCAGAAATGTTATTAATTTGTGACCCATCGCATATATGCGGGAATAGGCATAAATTACTAGAAGTAGCACAAAAAAGTATTGACTTAGATTTTGGAGGATTGATAATAGAATCTCATATAGACCCAGATAATGCATGGAGCGATGCAAAGCAACAAATAACACCAGCCGTTTTATCAATCATGCTTTCAGACTTGGTATGGCGTGTAAAAAATGAAATAAATAACACCAGCGAGTTATCATTATTAAGAGAAAGAATAGACCAAGTAGATGATGAACTATTAAGTTTACTTAACAGAAGAATGAAAATAGCAGATGAAGTAGGTATTTATAAAAAAGAAAATAACCTAACAATATTACAAACTGCAAGGTGGAACGAAATTTTAGAGAGAGCAATAGCTAAAGGAAATAATTTAACATTAAGTAAAGAATTTTTAGTAAAATACTTTGATGCGGTTCACATGGAAAGCATTAATCATCAAAATAAAGTGATGAATGAAATGGGTGCGGTTTTAAATAAATAGATTTACGCTTTAATAATGGTTTGTGTACCCATCAACTATAACATTGTTAAATTAATTACTTTTCGGTTGCTGGGGTCATTTTTCGATAAAAATTTATTTGTGAAAAACCAATCAAATTTAAATTAGTGGTTTGTATCCCTACCAAACAATACCAAATAATTCACATTTCGTTGGTTTGAATGCCAACTGATAAAAAATAAAAACTTGAAAATAATAGAGACAGCATTTGAAAGTGGAAAAGTACTTACCTTAATGGATGCAAATTTTGAAAATATTGATGACCAACATTCAAAAGAAAAAATAGTTATACTTACTGATAAAACTGTTTATGCTTTGCACAAAAGCAAGCTTGAAGGGTACATTGTAATTGCAATTGATGCTACAGAAAAAAATAAAACACAAAAAACCATTGACGAGATAGTAAATCAATTACTTGAAAAAGATATTGATAAATCTTACATGCTAGTTGGTGTAGGCGGTGGCGTAATTACAGATATGGCGGGCTATGTAGCAAACATATACAAGCGTGGAATAAAACTTGGGTTGGTACCTACAACTATTTTAGGAATGACGGATGCCGCTATTGGTGGTAAAAATGGTGTAAATGTTGGAATGTATAAAAATATGGTTGGTACTACTTATAGAGCACAGTTTATTTTATACGATTTCTCTTTTTTACAAACCTTGCCCAAGGCTGAATGGGTAAATGGTTTTGCAGAGATAATAAAACATGCTTGTATAAAAGATGTAGCAATGTTTGAAGAATTAATAAAAAATAATATTGATTTTTATTACGAAAATAAAATGGCTACAGCTATATTAATAGAAAAAAATGTAGCATTGAAAACTGCTGTTATTGTGAGTGATGAGCATGAAACTGGTGAAAGATATGAACTAAATTTTGGACATACTTTTGGACATGCTATAGAAAATTTATACAAAATACCACATGGCAGTGCTATCAGCATAGGCATGATAATGGCAGCAAAAATATCAGAAGAAATAAATAATTTTGAAAGTGAAATGGTTCAAAAACTAATGTTATTGTTGCAGCAATATCAATTACCTACATTTTTAGAAATTAATAAAGAACAAGTATTGTCTTTATTAAAAAAAGATAAAAAACGTGCTGGCAATGAAATAAATTTTGTACTACTTAATAGCATAGGTGATGCAATAGTACAAAAAATATCTTTTGTACAAATAGCAGATTTACTAGACCAAACTTTATAATGACAAAAACAATTACTCCAACTATCATTAATGGAATTATAGCTGCACCTGCTTCTAAAAGCAGTATGCAAAGGGCTTGTGCTGCTGCACTACTGCATAATGGCAAAACAATTATATACAATGCTGGCATAAGTAATGATGATAAAGCAGCACTAAGTATAATTGCAAAGCTAGGAGCTATAATTAATTTTAAAGAAAACTTTTTAGAAATAATTTCAAAAGGAATTATTGGAAATAATATTGCAAATAACGAAATAATTAATTGTGGCGAAAGTGGGTTATCTATTAGAATGTTTACACCTATTGCTGCATTATCTACCTCTTTTATAACAATATTAGGTAGTGGTAGTTTGCAAAATAGACCAATGAATTTTTTTGATGAAATTTTTCCACAGTTAGGTATTTTCATAAAGTCTAAAAATGGGAAATTGCCTTTGGAAATAAAAGGTTCATTAGTGCCAAAAGATATTAATGTAGATGGTTCATTGAGCTCACAGTTTCTTACAGGTTTGTTATTTGCACTTGGTCAGTCAGTAACTGATCAATGTACTATTACGGTTGATAATTTAAAAAGCAAACCCTACATTGACCTTACGCTACACATTATGAAACACTTTGGTTTTAATATTGTTCATCAAAATTATGAGCGTTTTATAATCTACAAAAAAAATAATACTGAAAATAATGAAATAGTATACAATGTAGAAGGTGATTGGAGTAGTGCTTCTTTTTTACTTGTGGCTGGTGCAATAGCAGGTGAGGTTTCGGTAAAGGGACTTGATATATCTTCTACACAAGCAGATAAAGCCATTTTACAAGTATTACAATTAAGCAACGCTTATGTAAGCATTAGCGAAGAAGAAATTACAGTAAGAAAAAATAAGCTTAAACCATTTGTTTTTGATGCTACGGACTGCCCTGATTTATTTCCTCCAATGGTGGCTTTGGCGGCATATTGCGAAGGGAAATCTGTACTATATGGTATACACAGATTGGCTGCAAAAGAAAGTGATAGAGCTAAAACTTTACAAGATGTTTTTGGTAAAATGGGCATACAAATAACATTGCAAGAAAATGATTGCATGATTATAGAAGGCGGCATTATAAATACTGCAACTGTTTCATCTCACCACGACCATAGAATAGCCATGGCTGCGGCTATAGCTGCATTAGGTGCACAAGGAGATATTACAATTACAGACGCAGATGCTATTGATAAATCTTATCCAGGGTTTTATGAAGATTTGAAGCAGTTGGGAAGTAGCTAGTGGGGGAATGTATTATGGTTAATGGGGAGTGGGCAAAGGGTAGTTGGCAGCATGTAAAAAGTAAAAGTAGTTGGTTATTTGTGACTAACCCTTTTTTACCAATAACTAGAAAACCATTTTATTGAATTTATTAAGGCATTTAAATTGTAAAATATGATAAAAAAAATGCAGCGTAACATAAAATAAATCTAATATTCATTAACCCTTTACAATAGAATTCTAATCAATTTTTAAAAATATTAATTAGGTTCAAACCTTAAACTTTGAACCTTAAACCCAATAACCATGAATAGTTTTGGAACGTTATTTAAAGTACACATATTTGGAGAATCTCATGGACCATCTGTAGGAATAAATATTGATGGATGCCCCGCTGGCATTGAGCTTACACAAGAAGACTTTTTAGTAGATATTACTAGGCGACAAGGTGGCACACAACCTGGTACAACCCCACGAAAAGAGGCTGATATTCCTATATTTTTAACTGGCGTTTTTGATAATAAAACTACTGGTGCACCGCTAACTATTATTTTTGAAAATAATAATACTCGTAGTGGAGATTATGAAAAACAAAGAGCAGTACCAAGGCCAGGGCATGCTGATTTTACTGCATCGAAAAAATTTGGTGGTTTTGAAGATTATAGAGGTGGTGGGCATTTTAGCGGAAGGCTTACTGTATGCCTTGTGGGTGCAGGAGTTGTAGCAAAAAAAATATTGCAACAAATAAATAAAAACATTACCTGCGTAGCTACTTTAAAAGAAGTGGGTGGCGAAACAGACATAGAAGTAGGTATAAATAAAGCGATGAAAATGGGCGATAGCGTTGGTGGAATTGTAGAATGCACCATAAAAAATTTACCTATAGGATTGGGTGAGCCTTTTTTTGACTCTGCAGAATCCTTGTTGGCTCATGCAGTATTTGCCATACCTGCTGTAAAAGGTATTGAATTTGGAAGTGGTTTTGCTGCCGCAAAAATGTTTGGCGTGGACCATAATGATGCCATTCAAAATAAAGAAGGGATTACTTTAACAAATAACGCAGGTGGCATAGTTGGTGGTATTACCAATGGCAATGATTTAGTTTTTAGAATTGCAGTAAAGCCAACTTCATCTACCCCAAAAACGCAACAAACATTTAATGTAAAAAAAGAAACGATAGAAGATTTTTCAATAAAAGGAAGACATGATTTATGCATAGCCTTACGAGTACCTGTAGTATTAGAATCTATAACAGCAATGGTTTTGGTAGATTTGTTTATGAGGCCTTACATAAAAAGTAGTATAAATTTTTAATAATAACTGTTATCTGGTTTATATAGTTTATTTTAAAATTAATTCTACTCTATCGTTAATGCTCTCGGCAATCTCAATTTTTTCCC
>JAYUJS010000258.1:0-1125 GCA_043765095.1 Ferruginibacter sp. | reverse complement strand
CGGTAGCCCTTCTATCATCAATTGTACATTTTCAAACAATAGAGTAGCAGCCGACGATTATTCTACTGTATTTAGTTTTAATTCTAATACAACTATTAAAAATACTATTATTTGGTATGATGCACCTTCTTCTGTCAATCCTTGTTTTAGAAATTCAGGTACTGTACCGACAGTGACTTATTCTGTTGTAAAAGGTGGCTTTACTGGAATAGGAAATAAAACAGCAGACCCTTCATTTATCAATGCGGCAACTCCAATAGGTGCAGATGGTATTTGGCGTACCGCTGATGATGGCTTGCAAATTGGTTCTTGTACGTCTGCACTTAATGCTGGAACAAATAGCAATGCACCTATTATAGACATTGCAGGCACAACACGTAGCAATTTGGTGGATATAGGTGCTTATGAAAACCTTAATACTCCCGTGTCTGTTCCAACCACATCTTCTATTTCGTTTTCTCCTAATTATGTGACGATTGGAACAAATGTTACTTTTACAGCAACCACAAATACACCCGTAGGCACATCTATTCAATACCAATGGACAGTGAATAACATTGCAGCAGGTACGAATAGTGCTACTTTTTCAAGTAATACCTTGGTAAATAATGATGTTGTAAAATGTACAGTCACGATAGGAAATACACCAACTATTTGCTACATTCCTAATGTATTATTAACAAACACTATTACTATGGCTGTTAATTGCCTTAATGCTCGGATTTATGTGAAACCTACGGCAAGTGGTACAGGCGATGGTTCGAGTTGGGCGAATGCCACGAGCAATTTACAAGCAGCTATAAATGCTACTTCTAACGATTGCAATATAGAGGTTTGGGTTGGCGCAGGAATACACAAACCTACCGTCGATGCCTTTGGCAATGTACCGAGCGATGCACGGAGCAGAACATTTTTATTAAAGAATAATGCAAAAATATACGGCGGTTTTGCAGGAACAGAAACCGCCTTATCGCAGCGCAATGTAACCCAAAACGTCACTACATTAAGTGGCGATTTTAACGATAATGATGCCCTATTAGGCACAGGTGCATATCTTGGCATTACAGGTAATGGCGAAAATGCTTATAAAGTTGTGGTTTCTATTTCAGACAATGCTGCTACACT
>JAYUJS010000257.1:0-1126 GCA_043765095.1 Ferruginibacter sp. | reverse complement strand
CAGTAAGGGCATTCATTATAAAAAAACTAATTACATATACCTTAAATGTTTTGTCAAGCGATAATTTGTTTGCATGTTTTAATAATGTTTCTTTTGTTAATGCAGGTATTTTATTTTGGTAATAAATAATCGGTAAAAATAAAAATAATAATCCAATGTAGGATATCAATATTGCATAATAAGTATTAATAGCCCTATAATTTATATCAACTCCTAAATAATTACACTGCCAAATACCCGCAGATATTTGTATAAAATGATATAATAAAATAATTGAAAAAACTGAAGGCTTATAGGGTTGCTGTAAATTATTAACTAAAATAAAAAATAAAGCCATTCCTATAAAAAGTAAAATACCATTGCTAAAAAAAAGTTGAAATACCAATAGTAATAACAGCAACATTTTAGTACTATCATCAAAGTAAATTTTTGTTCTCATTTACTTTTATACAAGATGGCATTTGTTTAAAAATAAATTTTCTATAGCGATGCAATCATTTATATAATTATAAAATGAAATTTTTTTACAAACCTCAATGCTCATTGTTTTTAATTTTTCCCTATTTACTAAAACATATTCTAAATATTCTTTTAACTTTTTAGAATCAAATTTTTCAAAAACAAATCCAGTTTTTCCTTCTACTAATAAATCATAGGCTGCACCACAAGCATTACTTACTATTACTGGCTTTCCTGCAGCCATAGCTTCGTTAATAGAAAGCCCCCAGGTTTCGCTTGGACCTTTAGATGGTAATACAAAAACATCGCAAGTGGCATATAAAGCAGGCATGGTTTGTTGATTTTGAAAATCTATAAAATGAATATTAAATTTATTAGAAAAATTTGCTTTCAATAAATTTTCTAAAACTCCATTTCCAGCTATTATTAGATGACTTTCATTATTTTCTATTTCACAAAAAACTTTAGCCAATAAATCTGGTTGTTTCTTTGGTTCTAATTTTCCTGCAAATAAAAATACCAATGCATCGTTCGGTATTTTTAGTTTTTTTCTAATTTCTTTTGCATTAGTTATATTTTTTTCACTAACCGCAAATCTCTCATTATCTATGGCATGTGGCATAAATACTAGCTTATGCTCTACAACACCATTAGCTAAAAAATAAGC
>JAYUJS010000256.1:0-3176 GCA_043765095.1 Ferruginibacter sp. | reverse complement strand
GTTTTTTTGCAAGTTTCAAAGCTGTTTGCCCACCGAGTTGTACAATAACTCCTTCGGGTTTTTCATGCTCTATTATTTCCCAAATATGTTCCCAATACACGGGTTCAAAATATAATTTATCTGCCATGTCAAAATCCGTAGAAACCGTTTCAGGATTACAGTTTACCATTATTGCTTCCATACCTGCTTCTTTTATAGCAAGCAATCCATGTACGCAGCAATAATCAAACTCTATGCCTTGCCCAATACGATTTGGACCGCTACCCAATACAATAATTTTTTTCTTAGAAGAGGCTATTGATTCGTTGTGTATCATTATTTGGGGTTGTATAATTTTAAGGTATCAATAAACTTATAATCTTTTGTATTCAAGCTGAATAATGGAATTTCTAATTGCAATGCAGTAGCGGCTATTAAAGCATCAGCCGGCATTAACCCATGTGATGAAGAATACTTTAGAATTAGTTCTTTTGCAATATTCCCAATACTAACGGTTATATCCAATTGATTAAAAAATAATAACTTTTGATTTAATTGCTTTTTATCAGCAATTGATTTATTTCCTTGCAAAGTTTCAATAATAGTTACTAAAGAAATGTAAGGGGTAACATTTTTTCTTGAAAAATATTCAGATTCCTTTTTACAAGTAGATGAAATATTTTCTTTTCGTCAAAAAGATTAATGATAACATCCGAATCTATTAAAATTCCGCTTTCTTTCTTCTCCATGCATTTTTTCTTATTGTTTTAGGATCTTCAAAATTTATATGACTTAGTGAACCCGCCATTTTATCAACATTGAATTTCCCCTTTGCCTTTCTTACCCTCACGCCATTTATGTAAAAAAACTCGTCAGTTTCTTCCTCTTTTTTTACCGTAATCACTACATCAGCTTGTTCTTTAGCAAAAGCTTTTATTGCTTTTAAAGAATTTTTATTATCAGATGATATTGTTAATGTTTGCATCACTTAATTTTTAATAACTCAAATTTACGAAGAACTATTTTCAAAAGTACTATAAAAATATGGTGTCTTAGCCTCAAACTCCGCACTACAAGTATCCACCATTTTAAATACCCTTGTTATTCCCAAAGCTTTTCTACGTTCATATAAATCGTCCGCATTTCCATCTTGCATAATGCGAATAATTTGCTCATCGCTAAAACCAATCATTTTTGCTTCTTTCAATAATGCTTCAGGCAGCGATGCAAAATTATAAGTCGCAATTTCTTTTTCGCAATCTGCAATTTTTTGAATTTGATAAATAAACCAACGATCTATTTTTGTGCTTTCGCAAATACGCTTTACGCTCACACCCGCCATCAGTGCATCTTTTATGCGAAATACCCTATCCCACTTTGGTATCTTTATGTATTCAATTAACTCATCGGCTTTCATTACACTTTTTCCATAATACCCCAATCCTACCGCTTCGTTTTCTAAACTCACACAAGCTTTTTGTATGGCTTCTGCAAAGCTTCTTCCAATGGCCATTACTTCGCCCACACTTTTCATCTGAAAGCCAAGTGTATCATTTGCTCCCTTAAATTTATCAAAATTCCAGCGAGGTATTTTTACAATTACATAATCCAATGCAGGTTCAAAATATGCTGAAGTAGATTGGGTAATTTGATTTTTCAATTCATCTAAATTATAACCAATGGCTAATTTAGCAGCAATTTTTGCGATGGGGTAACCTGTGGCTTTGCTTGCTAGTGCTGAGCTACGGCTTACACGAGGGTTTATTTCTACCACAATTATTTCTTCTGTATGTGGGTTTAATGCAAACTGCACATTACAACCACCAGCAAAATTTCCAAGATTGCGCATCATAGAAATAGCAGTGTTTCGCATAAGTTGATAAGCAGTATCACTCAGTGTCATAGCAGGCGCCACGGTTATGCTGTCGCCTGTGTGTACACCCATAGGGTCAAAATTTTCAACCGTACAAATGATGGCAACATTATCAGCATTATCTCTTAACAATTCTAATTCAAATTCTTTCCAACCTAAAATTGCTTTCTCTACCAACACTTCATGAATAGGACTTGCAGTAAGCGCATTGTTCAATGCTTCGTCTAATTCTTCTTTTTTAAATACAATACCCCCGCCACTTCCACCCAATGTAAACGATGGGCGAAGCACCAATGGAAACCCTATTTCTTGTGCAAATTCTTTTCCTTCTAAAAAAGAATTGGCAATATGCGCTTGGCAAACAGGTATGCCCATTTCTATCATCCACAATCTAAACTTTTCTCTATCCTCCGCCTTTTCTATTGCTTTTATATCTACTCCAATTAATGTTACATTATATTTTTCCCAAACGCCAAGCTCATCTGCTTCTTTACAAAGATTCAATGCTGTTTGTCCTCCCATGGTTGGTAGCACCGCATCTATTTGGTTTTCTTCTAAAATTTGTTCAATACTTTCTACCGTAAGTGGCAGCAAATAAACCCTATCGGCCATCATTGGGTCGGTCATTATTGTGGCTGGGTTGCTATTGATTAAAATAACTTTTACACCTTCTTCACGCAGGCTACGAGCGGCTTGTGTGCCGCTGTAATCAAATTCGCAGGCTTGTCCAATTACAATAGGACCGCTTCCAATAATTAAAACAGATTGTATTTTTTCGTTCTTCGGCATAAGTAGAAACGCCTTTTATTTGGCAAGCAAAAGTAAAGGGAAATAAATAATAAAAAAAATGTGCTCATAAAGCACATTCAATAATTTTTATAAACTTGGTGTGTTGTTGTTTTCCACTTTTTTATCAAATAATTCAGCCATCATTTTTTCTGCATCGGCTACATGGTCTTTTAAAACATCTGTTCCTTTTGTTTTCAGTTCTACAAAATAATCTTTTGCTTTTTCCGCAAAATTTTCAGCTTCATCTTTTAAAATAGTTGCTTTATTTTTTAAATCATTTGCTAATTTTTCTTTTTCTTCTGGTGACATGCTTATATACTTGTTTGCCGCTAATGCCGCCGCAGCTCCTAATAAGAAGGTAGCGATGTGTTTGGAATTTACACTCATTTTATTTTTTTAAATTAAACTATTATGTTGATAAAGGTAAGAATTTTTCTTAGTTACTTTTGTAAATTTACAATAAGCTATAATTATTTAAAATACTTAACAAAAAAGTATATTTGCATTACAAATACTTCTTTATGAAAAAAATATT